>CALWBC010000078.1 GCA_944375755.1 uncultured Mediterraneibacter sp.
TTTCCATCAGAAACCTTCCCGTTAATGCACTAAATAGCTGATATCCTCTTATCCCATCAGAAACGCAATCAGATTTACAACACTGCTCACTGCGTTTATCAGTCCATATATTAATAGATTCTTATCCTTTGTTGTGTACCATCTATACAGGAATGAAAACGCCACAAACGCAAAGAGCATAGCACCGGATCCATATGTTCCACTTCCTTTCACCCAGCAATATATGAGCAGTATCAGCAACACTGCCAGCATGCCATACATACCGGTTTTTATGCTTTTCAGGTGATTCAGTTCTGCCATATCGACGAGATTCTGCTCACTCTTCTCTCTGAAATGTTCATCAGCTATGATTTCTCCGCTGAGCAGATCATTTACCCCGATGCCAAGTGCTTTACTCAGAGGCTGTAGCAGCGACAGATCCGGCATGCACCTTCCGTTTTCCCATTTTGACACGGCACGGTCCGTAATTCCCAGCCGATCCGCCAGTTCTTTTTGTGTCATGTGCTGTTCTTTCCTTCTCTCTGCTATGAACTTTCCGATTTTATACTGATCCATACCCACTCTCTCCTCTCTGCTGCGGATTATGCCCGTTCTGCTTTTTTTGCGGACATTCTGCATTTATTTTTTACTTTTTTCATCCCCCGCCCCCTTCATAATCCGCGATCATGATTTGATTATTGATTTTTGTTCTTTGTTAATTATTCTACATTCAAAATGTCAAAAAGTAACCATACTGTTGGTTGAATCAGAGTATTTTCATTTAGATTTTGAACTGATATAATCAAATAGACCGAAAAGAAGGACAGAAGGAAGGTTAAATATATGTCAGTTGATATTGTAAGAGACTATTTTAAAAACAACAACATTGATAAAGAAATTCTGGAGTTTCCCGTGTCCAGCGCGACTGTGGAACTGGCGGCTCAGGCAGTGGGTGTTGAGCCTGCGCGGATCGCGAAGACGCTTTCTTTTTATACAAAGGAGAAAGACGCGGCGATTCTGATCGTGACTGCCGGGGACATGAAGATTGACAACAGCAAGTTCAAGCATTTCTTCGGAATGAAAGCGAAGATGCTGGCGGCGGAAGATGTGGAGCCTCTGACCGGACATGCCATCGGAGGTGTATGTCCATTCGGGAATCCGGAACATACAGCCGTATATCTGGATGTATCTCTGAAGCGGTTTGAGACTGTATTCCCGGCTGCGGGAAGCGGAAATTCAGCCGTTGAGCTGACGTGCGATGAACTTGCGGAGTATTCAAGGGCGAAAGAATGGATTGACGTATGTAAGAGTATGCAATAGATTGCGGAATGCCCACAGCAGATTTCAGAAAGGAGGCTTACATATGCCGAAATATGTTATGGCACTGGATGCCGGCACTACGAGCAACCGCTGTATTCTTTTCAATGAAAGGGGAGAGATGTGCAGTGTGGCACAGAGGGAATTCACCCAGTATTTTCCGAAGCCCGGATGGGTGGAGCACGACGCGGATGAGATCTGGGCGAGTCAGCTGGGTGTCGCTGTGGAGGCAATGACGAAGATCGGAGCTTCTGCGGATGACATCGCTGCCATCGGAATCACGAACCAGCGTGAGACAGCCATTGTCTGGGACAGAGAGACCGGAGAGCCGGTTTATCACGCCATTGTATGGCAGTGCCGCAGGACTTCCGAATACTGTGACTCTCTGAAAGCTCAGGGGCTGACGGAAAAGTTCCGTCAAAAGACCGGGCTTGTGATCGACGCTTATTTTTCCGCCACAAAGATCCGGTGGATTCTGGACAATGTTCCGGGTGCAAGGGATCGGGCACAGCGCGGCGAACTGCTTTTCGGCACGGTGGAAACCTGGCTGATCTGGAAGCTGACAAAGGGCAGGGTGCATGTGACGGATTATTCCAATGCGTCCAGAACCATGCTGTTTAATATCAATACGCTTCAGTGGGATGACGAGATTCTGGAACAGCTTGATATTCCGAAAAGCATGCTGCCCACTCCCATGCCGTCCAGCTGTGTCTACGGGGAAACGGATCCCTCGTTTCTGGGCGGCCCGATCCCCATCGCCGGAGCCGCGGGCGATCAGCAGGCCGCTCTCTTCGGACAGACCTGCTTCGCGCCGGGAGAGGCGAAAAACACATATGGAACAGGCTGTTTCCTTCTGATGAATACAGGGGAGAAACCGGTATTCTCGAACAACGGGCTTGTAACCACCATTGCCTGGGGACTGGACGGAAAAGTGAATTACGCGCTGGAAGGTTCCATCTTCGTCGCAGGCGCGTCCATTCAATGGCTCAGAGATGAGATGCGTCTCATTGATTCCGCGGAGGATTCGGACTATATGGCGCGGAAGGTAAAAGACACCAACGGCTGTTATGTGGTTCCCGCATTTACCGGACTGGGAGCTCCCCACTGGGATCAGTACGCCCGTGGAACGATTGTGGGGATCACCCGGGGTGTGAACAAATATCACATTATCCGGGCGACTTTGGAATCCATTGCCTATCAGGTCTATGACGTACTCTCCGCCATGAAGGCGGATTCGGGCATCCGCCTTGCTTCTCTGAAAGTGGACGGCGGCGCCAGCGCCAACGATTTCCTGATGCAGACACAGGCGGACATCATCAATGCACCGGTCAACCGGCCGGTCTGCGTGGAGACAACTGCTATGGGAGCCGCCTATCTTGCGGGACTGGCAGTTGGCTACTGGAAGGATAAGGAAGACGTCATCAAGAACTGGGCCGTCAACCGGACATTTACTCCTTCCATCAGCGAGGAGGACCGCAGACGCCGGATCAGCGGCTGGGAGAAAGCTGTCCGGTATTCTTTCGGCTGGGCGAAAGATGAGTAAAGGCATCGGCTGAATACGGACAAAAACGAAGGATAAGTAAAGATAAAGGAGTTTGCAGATTATGTATGACATTGTGATTATCGGGGCCGGGGTATCCGGCTCTGCCGCAGCGCGGGAACTCTCCCGCTACGACCTGAAGATCTGCGTGCTGGAACGCGCCGAAGATGTCTGCTGCGGGACATCCAAGGCAAACAGCGGGATCGTGCACGCAGGTTTTGACGCTGAGGAAAGATCCCTCATGGCAAAACTGAACGTAAGAGGAAACGAGATGATGGAACAGCTCGCAAAAGATCTTGACTTCCAGTTCCAGCGAAACGGTTCTCTTGTTGTGTGCCGCTCAAAAAAAGATATTCCGGAACTGGAACGGCTGCTGGCACAGGGCATTGCCAACGGTGTGAAAGGGCTTCGTATCATTGACCGGGACGAACTCCGGGAGATGGAGCCGAATATCAGCGATGAAGCTTACGCCGCACTGTACGCGCCCACAGGCGGCATCGTATGTCCCTTCGGGCTGAATATCGCGCTGGCGGAAAACGCATGTGTAAACGGCGCGGAATTTCATTTCAACACAGAGGTGAAAGACCTGAAGCGTGAGGACGGCGTATGGAAAATCCACACCAGCCAGGGCGATTACGAGGCAAAGATCGTGATCAACGCCGCAGGAGTCTACGCTGATGTATTCCACAATATGGTCAGCGAAAAGAAGATTCACATCACGCCGCGCCGGGGTGATTACTGTCTTCTGGATCACGCGGCCGGGAACCATGTGAGCCGCACCATCTTCGCGCTGCCGGACGAATTCGGAAAAGGAGTCCTCGTATCCCCCACCGTGCACGGCAATCTGCTGATCGGTCCTACAGCCATTGACATTGAGGATAAGGAAGGCACGAATACAACAAGGGACGGACTGGATCAGGTATTTGAGAAATCCGCGCGGAATGTAAAAGACATCCCTTACCGGAAAGTGATTACCTCCTTTGCAGGACTTCGCGCTCACGAGGACGAACACGACTTTATCATCGGCGAGGCAGAGGACGCGCCCGGATTTATCGACTGCGCGGGAATCGAATCACCGGGACTTACCAGCAGTCCGGCGATCGGCGAAATGATCGCCGGGATCGTACGAGACATGCTCCATCCGGAAGAGAAAAAGGACTTTATCGCAACCCGGAAGGGAATTCTGAATCCATCGGAACTTACAAAGGAGGAACGGATCGCTCTGATCCGGAAAAATCCTGCTTACGGAAATATTATCTGCCGCTGTGAAATGATCTCGGAGGGCGAGATTCTCGACGCCATCCACCGCCCCCTTGGCGCGCACTCCCTGGACGGAGTCAAGCGGCGCACAAGAGCCGGCATGGGACGCTGCCAGGCCGGATTCTGCACGCCTCGCACCATGGAGATCCTGGCGAGGGAGCTGCACATGGATCAGGCTGAGATCACGAAGTCCGGCGGCGCCTCAAAGCTGATCGTCGGGATCAACAAGGACACCGTCCGCACAGACAGCAACAGCGCGGACAGCATCACGGATACGACTGAGGGGAGGGACTGACATGGAGAAGTACAGCATCGTTATCATAGGAGGCGGCCCGGCAGGACTTGCCGCAGCCGTATCCGCAAGGGACAGCGGAATTGAGAGCATTCTTATTCTCGAGAGAGACAAGGAACTGGGAGGTATTCTGAACCAGTGTATTCACAACGGGTTCGGACTCCATACATTTAATGAGGAACTGACCGGTCCGGAATACGCGGCACGGGTCATTGAGCAGGCTGCCGAAAGAAAGATCGAACACCGGCTGAATACTATGGTAATCGATATCAGCCCGGACAAAGTGATCACGGCCATGAATCGCACGGACGGACTTTTCGAGATCCAGGCAGACGCTGTTATCCTGGCCATGGGATGCAGGGAACGTCCCAGAGGCGCCCTCAACATCCCCGGCTACCGTCCTGCCGGCATCTACTCCGCCGGAACCGCCCAGCGGCTGGTCAACATGGAAGGCTATCTGCCCGGCAGGGAAGTGGTGATCCTG
>CALWBC010000079.1 GCA_944375755.1 uncultured Mediterraneibacter sp.
CTGAGCCATCTGTTCTCTTCTTCCGGCAGCCTGTGCAGCAAAATGATCTGGATCGGGATAATGTCTCCATTTACATAATAGACTCCCGGAGCAGCTTCTCTTATACTATATCCTCTCACCTTCTCCAAGTGACTGATCAGTTTTCCCGGATAGCGGGAGCAGGCTAAGGTCAGCGTCATATCCGTGATCTTGACCTCATCCACGCGCCCAGTCACGGCCTTATACAGATTGACATACCCGCATGCTTTATAAAACGCATCGATAGTGAGCGAATGCCCCGGACTTTTATACTCCACGATATTATGCGTCCGGAATATCTTTCCTATCCTTTTCTTCAACGGCCTGTCATCTGTCTTTTTGATGATGAGCAGATCCGTTCTTACCGGTTCGCTCCCCAGCGCATGCTCTGCTTTGAACTCAAGCCTCCCGGCATCTTCCTGCAGTTCGATCTGCATCCCAGCATAGAAAGCAGGATGCCACCGCAGTGTCTTCTTACATTTTGCCATGAAAACCTCCTTTTCAGTTTTTGCTGCAGGAAGTTTTCATTTTTCGGAAAACTCCTGCTGATCATAATGGAAATAAAAGCATGAATCTTCCGATAGGCACAGCCTTTTCTGGCTGTTGCTGTTATAGAAATATGGCAGATAACGGCGTGACGCCGTCCCGTCTGAATATTAGAAAATATGCTTTGTAGAAAGTTTAGCATTGGAGGAAAGGAAATGCAAGGAGTGAACCAATTTTCTCCCCGCTGTTCATCCATAAAAAAGCTGATTCTTGCACACTTTTGAATGTGATAGAATCAGCTCTTTCATGCACACTTTATCTTTTTACTTCACCGGTTATTTCATCGAACGCAGGATCTGTTCATATTCCTCGGGTAATTCCAGTTCCGGCTTGTCCTGAATACGATATGCCAGTGGGTCTGTTTTGTCCAACACGTTTTGGAGCATATCCGGGATTTCGATCATCCTCTCCCTGCATACTTCCGCACTGTTCAGATCATTGTTTTCAGTATAAAGCTGATATCCGACGTAAAGCATGTTGAAGTAATCCAGATATTCTTCCAAATCATATCTGTAGTACCGTAACGATAATTCTTTATATTTGATCATATTCCCAAAATCACCATTTGCATACGACACTCTTGCCTTTGCATTATTCGCTAATGGGTTATCCGGATTCAATACCAAAATCTTTTCTGCTATCTCATCCATCTCTTCAACTTCTTCCGCATTTCCCAGAAGCCGCATCCAGGCATTGGTATTTCCAGGATATAAAGCCGCAGAAGCAGAGTACTGTTTCAGATAATAAAGTGCCGAGTCCAGTCCAAAATAAAGGCTTACCCCGCTTATCAGAACCATACCTGCCACCAGCACGCCCTTTTTTGCGTTTTCTTTCACATTCTTTTCGCTGATCCCGATAACTGAAAATAGAATAAAAAATATTGAAAGGAACTGCAGATTAAAGTCCAGCATACTGTGCAGAAGTATGACTATAATAATTAACCGTTCTTTCGTCTTTCCCGAAATGATACCTTTTATCAGAGCCCAGGCTAATATCCCGGTCGGGATCCATCCAATGTCTAATAGAAACTGAAGCAGTTCATTATGTATATTCACAACAGAATAAACTCCGGTCTGAAAAGCTCCCTGTGTGAAATAATATCCCATATATCCCAGTCCGAATGGATGCCTTAAGATGACAGGAAGCGCATCTTTATAATACAGAATTCTTCCCAAAAAAGTACTGGATGAGAAAGGTGCTGTCAAATAACGGCCAATGGCACCTGTGTTTCCCGAGATAAGCACATAAATTCCTGTCATTGCCATCAATAAGGCCAATATCCCCAGCATCCCCAGACACGCCTTTTTTTCACGAATCAAAAAGCAGAACCACAGAATTGTTGCCGCTAACAGGATAAAACCTGTTCTGCTTCCCGTAAGCAGAATCCCTGTGAAAAGGATCAAAAGATTAAGCGCCTTAACTTTGTTCCATCGTCCTTTTGACAACAAAATAATAATGCCTACCAAGAGATATAACGCAAACGTATTTGGATACTGAAAAAATCCCGCCAGGCGCCCATTCACTCTAAAATATGTTTTCAAAACAGGTATAAGTCCCAATATCCATGACAGTATCACCATGATCGATCCTGATACAGGCACATAATCTGTCAAAGCGCCCCTTTCTTCCTTCTTCGTCTGCTGTACTGCGAGAACAAAGAGCGGAAGCGGCAGGAATTTGGCCATCCCGAAAAGAGTCATCCCTGAATCCACCGCCCAAAATGCACTGATCCCGTATGCAACAGGGATCAGCGCCGCCGCGAACAGTGATATGCTCCAGGAAACACGTATTTTCCCTCTTATCTTAAGACAGTACAGGAGATATCCCAGCAGGAACATACTGGCAAGGCACGAGATCCATTCATAATATACTCCGATCAGGAACGGTGATGCGGCGATAAATATTTTCAGAGGCTTCAAAACACTTTTTTCAGGATTTTTATTGCTATTTCGAATAATCTTTTTTGACATCTTTTCTCTTTAAAACCACGCCCGCACAGGCAGCCGCCGAAACAAGCGTGAGAATCCCCCATATTTCAAAATTCATTTCATCGCACGATTTCACGGCTTTATCAGCCGTACTGTCAGCGGATAAAATACATATATCCAAGGCAGGATACTCTCCTGCCCTGGATATCAAATACCGTCAAGTTTCTTTCTATGCTGATTTTTTCTTTCTTACAAATACTGTTATACATACTGCCGCTGAAGCGATGCCTAAGATCAGCCAGACTGCAATGTTAGCCTGATCTCCGGTCTTTGCCGCCCGGTTTACATTGCTGCCGCCCGCTGTATTTCCTGCACCGGAAGCCGATGTTCCGTTCGCTGCTCCGGATCCGCCCGCAGCGACTGCATCTTCTTTATCCAGGATCGTAAGGGTCGTACTGATGCTTCCGTCAATATAGTTCAGTGTCACAGTATGTTTCCCTGTTGCAAGCGTATCCAGATATGCCGAAGAAAACGTCAGCACAGTAGATCCTTCCACCACTGTATAATTGGATGGATCGACTATTTCTCCGTCCATCTCCACACTGACGAATTTATCAAATTCGCCCGTGCAGTAAATGGTCGCTCCGGTACCGGAGCCCTTGATATATACTTCATCTGTCCTGTCCGCCACGATCGCCAGTCCGGCATCATTTAACGCAATAAAGGTAAAGGAGTTATCATTTGCGTATGTCTCCGCCGCACTGCCTGTATAACCGTAAATTGTAAATCCTTCGACAGGATCCGAACCCCTACTGCCGTCCGCTTTATCCGTATATCCGAAAGCGCACTCACCTATTGTGCTAACTGACTCCGGAATTGTAACGCTTGTCAGTCCTGTTTTGTAGAAAGCCCATCCTTCGATCGTCGTTACGCTCGTCGGAATATCCACAGATGTCAGACTTTCGCATCCTGAAAATGCGCTGTACTGAATCGTAGTCAGGCTGTTTGGAATATTTACATCTGTTAAATTGGGGGAAGAGGCAAAAGCCCAATCGCCTATGCTCGCCACGCTGTCAGGAACAGATACCTGTTTCAGGTTTTCTTTATTCCGAAATACATTCCCGGAAATGCTTGTCACATTATCCGGAACGGTAATTGATTCTTTATCAATCGTCGCCCCAACAAGGACATTGTTAACGATCAGTAATCCATCCTCATTAAGCATGGATTCCATCCACGGCGTTCCTTCAAACGCACCTTCTTCTATGGTCGTCACACTGTTCGGAATAGTTACTTTTTCAAGACTTGTACATTCGGAAAATGCACTGTACTCTATCGTTGTTACACCTTCAGGTATCACAATCTCAGTAAGTCCTGTGCAGCGTGAAAACGCGCCTGCCGGAATCGTTTTCAGGCTGTTTGACAAAGTGACCCTGGTCAGGTTTGTGCAGCCACTAAACGCCCATTCTCCTATACTTGTCACACTGTCAGGGATTGTAATCTCCGTCAGACTGCTGCACCCGGTAAAGGCATCCCATCCTATGCTCGTTACGCTATCCGGTATCGCAATATCCGTCAGGCTGCTGCATCCGCTAAAGGCACTGTATCCTATACTCGTCGCACTGTCAGGAATTGTGATTTCCGCCAGACTGCTGCATCCGTAAAAAGCAAAGTCAGAAATTCCCTTCACACCATCAGGTATCCTGACATTAGTTAAATTCGAGCATCTGCCAAAAGCATATTCACCAATGCTTGTCACGCTGTCCGGAACCGCAACACTTTGCAGACCTGAGCAATTGTAAAAAGCATTGTATCCTATACTGGTTACACCATCTGGAAGATCAACGCTCTGCAGTTCTGAACAATAGTAAAAGGCATTGTCTCCTATGCTTGTCACACTATTCGGAATCGAAACGCTCTGCAGCGCGTAGCAGGAGTCAAATGCATTGTCTCCGATACTTGTTACGCCGTCCTCTATAACAACATTAGCAATAGCAAGTTCTCCCCATGGCACACCAGCCGATGTATCCATTGGACCGCTTCCTGATACAGTAAGCATCAGATCATATGTTAATGTCCATGTAAGATTATCTCCGCATGTCCCGGATTCCATGACGGAACTGGCTGCACTATCACCGTTTTCTGCCAACGTCGCAATTCCATTTGCCGCGTTCTCATCCGGGGCAGTCTCTTCCTCCACAGTCTTTGTTTCTGCGGTATCTTTACTGTCAGTTTCCTCGCCTTTTTCTTCCACAACCTCCTCTCCGTCCGTCATCCCTTTGTCTGTCTCTTCGCTGTCTGTACTGTCAGAGTTTATATCCCCGTTTTCAGCAGTATCATCCGTTTCAGATATCGGTGCAGGCGTGAGAGTATCCTCTGCCGCTTCAATGTCCGGCGCGTCTGTCTCACCGCCGTTTCTTTCCTCGACATTTTCAATGCTGTTCCCCTCGTCGGCTTCATCCCCGGCGGCAAATGCCACCGTAGTGGATGAGCAGACCAGCGCTGCTGACAGCATCAATGCCAACACTTTCTTCTTCATTTACTTCTGTCCCTCTGATAAGATTTAAATGCATATATCCAAGACAGGATACTCTCCTGCCCTGGATATCAAATACCATCAAGTTTCTTTATTATGCTGATTTTTTCTTTCTTACGAATACTGTTATACATGCTGCCGCTGAAGCGAGACCTAAGATCAGCCAGACTGCAATGTTTGCCTGGTCTCCTGTCTTTGCTGCCCGGTTTGCATCGCTGCTGCCTGCTGCATTTCCCGAACCGGAAGATGTTGTACCATTTCCTGCTCCGGATCCGCCCGCAGCACCGGCATCATCTTTATCCAGGATTGTAAGGGTCGTACTGATGCTTCCGTCAATATAATTCAGTGTCACAGTATGTTTCCCTGTTGCAAGCGTATCCAGATATGCTGAAGAGAACGTCAGCACTGTAGATCCTTCCACTACTGTATAATTGGACGGATCGACTATTTCTCCGTCCATCTCCACACTGACGAATTTATCAAATTCTCCCGTGCAGTAAATGGTCGCTCCGGTACCGGAACCCTTGATGTATACTTCATCTGTCTTGTCCGCCACAATCGCCAGTCCGGTATCGCTTAATGCAATAAAGGTAAAGGAGTTATCGTTTGCATATTTCTCTGCCGCACTGCCTGTATAACCGTAGATTGTAAATCCTTCTATACGACCATTTGTATCCCAGATATTATTTTCGTTCAAAAGGTAATATCCGAACGCTTTTTCTCCAATCTCTGTAACAGTCTCAGGTATTGTAATACTTTTCAGCCCGCTTCCATAAAATGCATACTCACCGATTGATGTGACACTTGTCGGAATATCTACAAAAGTCAGTGATTCACATCCAGCAAAAACGGCGTATTGAATACTTGTCAGATTGCTCGGAATATTAACATCTGCCAAACTGGTACATCCGTCAAATGCCCGATCTCCAATCTTTGTCACACTCTCAGGAATCGAAACAGACTTCAAACCTTCTTCCCACTTAAGCGCATCATCTCCGATTGCTGTCACCGTATCTGGAATATTAACAACGTCATTAACATTCACGGAACCGAATACTGTATTATTAATGATCAGTAAACCTTCTTCATTTACAGCTGCTTCTTTCCACGGCGTCCCATCAAATGCATAATACCCTATGCTTGTCACAGTACTTGGGATAGAAACATTTTCCAAACTTGTACAGTTCTCAAATGCCCGTGCTTCAATCGTAGTTACTCCTTCTGGAATGACTATCTCTTCCAGGCTTGTGCATCCTGAAAATGCCCAACCAATCGTTTCAATCCCTTCTGGAATGATTACCTCAGTCAAACTTGTACAATTTTCAAATGTCCAGTCTTCAATTGTTTTTAACTGATTAGAAAGTGTCACTCTATTTAGATTTTCACATCCCGAAAAACATCTACCCCCCATACTTGTTACACTGTTTGGAATCGTAATTTCAGTCAGAGCAGTACAACCATCAAATGCAGATTCACCTATATTCGTCACACTGTCTGGTATTGTAATCTCACTCAAACTACTGCAATTCCAGAATGCATATTCACCAATATCCGTTACTCCATCCGGAATTTTCACTTCTTTCAGACTGGTACACCAATTAAACAATTCTGTTTCAATCACAGTTAGCTGTTGTGGCAAAATAACATTCTCCAAGCTTTCGCAGCCCCAAAAAGCACCAGATTCGATATTTAAAACGCTATCAGGTATTGTGATTTGTGTCAATCCGTTACAAAAAGTGAACGCATCTTCTCCAATTCTCGTTACACTGTCCGGTATTGAAATTGATTCCAAATTAGAAAAACTGTAGAATGCATAATCTCCAATTGAAGTTGCACCATCTTCAATAATCACTTCCCGTATATCGTCCTCATAGTCTTTCCATATCCGATAATCAGTATCATCACTCCATCCATAATATGCATTTGTCATTGCTCCGGTACCGGAAATTGTCAGTGTCCCATCATCTTCCAACGTCCATGTAAGGTTATCTCCGCACGTACCGGATTCCACTACAGCCATAGTCGCTATATCACTGTTATCCGCCAACGTCGCAATCCCATTTGCCGCATTCTCATCCTGAGCAGTCTCTTCCTCCACAGTCTTTGTTTCTGTGGTATCTTCGCTGTCGGCTTCCTCGTCTTCTTCCACAACCTCCTCTCCGTCAGTTGTCCCTTTATCTGTCTCTTCGCTGTCTGTACTGTCAGAGTTTGTATCCTCGTTTTCAGTAGTATCATCCGTTTCAGATATCGGTACAGGCGTGAGAGTATCCTCTGCCGTTTCAATGTCCGGCGCGTCTGTCTCACCGCCGTTTCCTTCCTCGACATTTTCAATGCTGTTCCCCTCGCCGGCTTCATCCCCAGCGGCAAATGCAACCGTAGCGGATGAGCAGACCAGCGCAGCTGACAGCATCAATGCCAATACTTTCTTCTTCATTTTATTGTTCCTCCAAATTTTCTTTCCTTTTTTGATCATTTCTGATCCTTTCTATCTTTAATCCCCTTTTTAATATCCCTCCTGTCTTTGAATCCGGTCTTCCAGCTTCATCCGCATGCATTCCAGGGCTTGCCTTAAACAATGCATGCACTATATATAAAAATGCACCGGACTTTTGGCAGTGCGTCCCGCCGCAGATCCGTGAAGCATTTTTATCAGATTATCCTGTGCGCAGAGATCACTCGCTTTCATCCAACTGTTCCTGCGCCAGTTCTATCAAACTGTCCAGATCATAAATCTCTGATCTTCTCAGGCTTCCCTCAGAAGGATAGTCAAAATACAGTTCATTATCTTTGATATCACTTAAATATGGCAGATAAGCGATTTCCCGGCACTCATCATCCAGAAGTATTCCGTAACGGAATCCTTCCGCAGTGACATACTGCGCGACAATATTATTGCCGGTCTGCGTCACATAGATAAGAAATGCGTCCTCATCCAGCTCACAGATCTTTTCATCCGTCTCGATATCATATACCTGGGGAGCGCCGTGGAGCGGCGCTTCGATCCTGAACTCATCTGTATAAAATTCTTCGTCCAGTTCCATATCCGGCGCTTCCCCCTGCTGCTCCGAGATCAAGCTGCCGTCTCCTGCGTCATAGCACAGAACCCGTCCGTCATTGTATATAACCTTCAGATAAGAATCGTTTCCCTCTCTGATAAACTGCTGGTCATACACATTCTCTCCATCCGGCAGCTCGGTCTCTGCGAT
>CALWBC010000080.1 GCA_944375755.1 uncultured Mediterraneibacter sp.
GCTACGGCGGATCTCTCGTACGTACAGAGGCAACAGGATACGGACTTCTCTACCTGACAGAGGAGATGCTGAAGATGAACGGACAGGACATTGCCGGCAAGACAGTCGCAGTATCCGGTTCCGGAAACGTTGCAATCTACGCTACAGAAAAAGCACAGCAGTTAGGAGCAAAAGTTGTGACAGTAAGCGATTCCAACGGATGGGTATACGATCCGGAAGGAATTGACGTTGCAGCTCTGAAAGAGATCAAGGAAGTAAATCGCGCAAGACTGACAGAGTATAAGAAATATCGTCCGAATTCCGAGTACCATGAGGGAAGAGGCGTATGGTCTGTAAAGGTTGACATTGCTCTTCCGTGCGCTACACAGAACGAACTTCATATCGAAGACGCTAAAATGCTCGTTGAGAACGGATGTATCGCTGTTGCGGAGGGCGCTAACATGCCTACAACTCTTGAGGCTACTGAGTATCTTCAGGAGCACGGCGTTCTGTTCGCACCTGGAAAAGCTGCGAATGCAGGCGGTGTTGCTACATCTGCTCTTGAGATGTCACAGAACAGCGAGCGTCTGAGCTGGACATTTGAAGAAGTTGATGAGAAGCTGAAAAACATCATGGTAAACATCTGCCACAACATGTCTGATGCTGCAGAAAAATACGGATTCAAGGGCAACTATGTAGTAGGAGCCAACATTGCCGGATTCGAAAAGGTTGTCAATGCGATGGAGGCACAGGGAATCGTATAGGAATCTCTTTGTGAAAATTCCGTTAAAAACGTTGACAGGCTCCCGAAATTCCTTTATATTAGGTTTTGGTAAAAGGGAGTAACTGGCGCTTGACGAAAGCGTTTGCGATATCGTCAGTACGATGGAATTGAAACATCCGTATCGTGATTAAACAGTGAGACTTTTATTGCATTACATAACAACGTTGTGCAATAGGAGTCTCATTTTTTATTGCACGCACAGTTATTAGGAGGAGAGAGACATGAAACATTATTACCAGATGACCGGCGACGAGACACTGACAGAGGTCAACGGGTCGCTGGAACCGCTCACTGAAGAGCAGGTTCGTGAGCACCAGGAAAAATACGGCCCCAACGAACTTGTTGAAGGCAAGAAGAAGACAGTACTTCAGATCTTCCTGGAGCAGTACAAGGATTTCCTTGTTATTATCCTTATTATTGCGGCTATCGCATCCGGATTTATGGGCGATGTGGAGAGTGCTGCGGTAATTGTGATCGTTATCACAATGAACGCGATTCTCGGAACCGTACAGACCGTCAAGGCGGAGCAGTCGCTTGCCAGCCTGAAGAAACTTTCCGGACCTGAGGCCAAGGTTCTCCGCTGCGGAAACGTAGTACAGATTCCGTCTTCGGAAGTAACCGTTGGAGATGTAGTTATGCTGGACGCGGGAGACTATATCCCTGCTGACGGACGTCTGCTGGAATGCGCCAGCCTGAAAGTGGACGAGAGTGCACTCACCGGAGAAAGCCTCGGCGTAGAAAAGACAACGGATGTGATCAAAGAAGACGAGGTGCCGCTGGGCGACCGCCTGAATATGGTTTATTCAGGAAGCTTTGTAACATATGGACGTGCTTCCTTTGTTGTAACCGGAATCGGAATGGACACAGAGGTAGGTAAAATCGCAAGCCTTCTTAAGACCACTTCCGAAAAGAGAACACCGCTGCAGGTTAACCTGGACCAGTTCGGTCAGAAACTGTCTATTCTGATCCTTGTGTTCTGCGGTATTCTCTTTGCTATCAGCGTGTTCAGAGGAGACAATATCGGAGACGCCTTCCTCTTCGCAGTGGCGCTTGCAGTGGCTGCTATCCCGGAGGCGTTGAGTTCCATCGTAACCATCGTTCTTTCTTTTGGAACACAGAAGATGGCAAGAGAACATGCGATTATGCGTAAGCTCCAGGCAGTGGAAGGCCTCGGAAGCGTTTCCATCATCTGTTCTGACAAGACAGGTACTCTGACGCAGAACAAGATGACAGTGGAAGATTACTATGTGGATGAGCATAGTATCAAGGCGGAAGATGTAGATCTGAATGATCCGTCTCAGAGCAGACTACTGATCAGCAGTATGCTCTGTAATGATTCAAAGAACACGGACGGAGTGGAGATCGGCGATCCGACAGAGACAGCTCTGATCAATCTCGGAAGCCGTCTCGGACTTGAGCCTGAAGCGGTGAGGGAGAAGTACCCGCGTGAGAGCGAGAATCCGTTTGACAGTGACAGAAAACTGATGTCCACAAAACACACCATGGAAGGTGTTCCCACAATGGTGACAAAGGGAGCGGTAGACGTTCTTCTCGACCGTATGGACAAGATTCAGATCGGTTCGGAAGTGCGCCCGATAACAGATGAAGACCGCAGAAATATTGAGGCTCAGAATCAGAAGTATTCAAGAGAAGGACTTCGTGTTCTTGCCTTTGCCTACAAAGTGGTTTCGGATGAGCTGGAGCTTACCCTGGATGATGAATACGATCTGACATTTATCGGACTGATCGCCATGATGGATCCGCCGCGTGAGGAGTCGAAGGCAGCGGTTGCGGAATGTAAGAGCGCGGGTATCCGCCCGATCATGATCACCGGAGACCACAAGGTGACAGCCGCGGCTATCGCGAAACGAATCGGTATCCTGAATGATGAGTCTGAAGCCTGTGAGGGCGCTGAGATTGACAAGATGTCGGATGAGGAACTGAAAAGCTTTGTGGAAGGCATTTCTGTTTACGCGCGTGTTTCGCCGGAACACAAGATCCGTATCGTCCGGGCATGGCAGGATAAAGGCAATATCGTGGCGATGACAGGAGACGGTGTCAATGACGCGCCGGCTCTGAAACAGGCTGACATCGGTGTAGCCATGGGAATCACCGGAAGTGAGGTTTCCAAAGACGCCGCGGCCATGGTACTGACAGACGACAACTTCGCAACCATTGTAAAAGCCGTTGAGAACGGACGAAATATTTACCGTCATATCAAGAACTCCATTCAGTTCCTGCTGTCCGGTAACTTCGGAGCGATCCTGGCAGTGCTTTATGCTTCAATCACTGCACTTCCGGTACCGTTCGCGCCGGTGCATCTGCTGTTTATCAACCTTCTGACAGACAGTCTTCCGGCGATTGCACTTGGACTGGAACCACATTCAAAGGATGTTATGAATGAAAAGCCAAGACCGATGAACGAATCGATTCTGACCAAAGATTTCCTGATCAAGATCGGTACGGAAGGACTTTCCATCGGCGCAACTACCATGATTGCATTCCTGATCGGTTACCATGGAAGCAACGAGCTCCTTGGAAGTACAATGGCGTTCGCAACACTGTGTTCCGCACGTCTGTTCCACGGATTCAACTGCAAGGACGACAAGCCGATCGTATTTACAAAACGTGTATTTAACAACAAGTTCCTGATCGGCGCGTTCCTGCTTGGAATTGTCCTGATTACATCTGTAGTGATGATTCCGGGACTGCACAATGTATTTAAGGTACAGACACTGACCCTGACTCAGCTCTTCATCGTATACGGACTTGCGGCTGTGAATATTCCGATTATCCAGCTTCTGAAGGCAATCCGTCTTGCGTTTAAGAAGAGAAAATAATAAGGAGGATATGAATGAAAAAAGTACAGAAGCCAAGGAAGCCGCTGATCGTATATTATCTGATCGCGCTCGCAGCTCTGATACTGATTAACTGGGTGATATTCCCGATGATGACAGGCAGGAATATCACCGAAGTAGATTACGGAACATTCCTTACCATGGTTGAGGACAAGGAAGTTTCCAAAGTTCAGCTGGAGGGTGAAACGATCTATTTTACGGATAAGAGCGAAGAACCCCGGCAGTATGAGACCACCAGATTCGAAGATCCGGATCTGGTGAACCGCCTTGAGGCGTCCGGCTGCGAATTCGGAAGAGTTGCGGAAGAGCAGATGAATCCGTGGCTGAGCCTGCTCCTCTCGCTGGTCCTTCCGATTGTGATTTTCGTGGCACTGGGACAGCTGCTCTCCAGACAGCTCATGAAGAAGATGGGCGGCGGAGAAGGCGGCGGCCCGTTTATGCAGTTTGGAAAGAGCAACGCGAAGGTCTATGTCCAGTCTGAAACCGGTATTACATTTAACGATGTGGCAGGCGAGGATGAGGCAAAAGAACTTCTGACGGAAATCGTTGACTTCCTGCACAATCCGCAGAACTATCAGGAGATCGGCGCCATCTGTCCGAAAGGAGCGCTTCTTGTAGGACCTCCCGGAACCGG
>CALWBC010000081.1 GCA_944375755.1 uncultured Mediterraneibacter sp.
TATCTGCAGATCTCAGCCTGTTCCTATCCTGCGATTGCAGTCTATAATGCGGACAGTGTATGGGCGCCGGAGATACGCAGGCAGCGGATTATTATATGCGTAAGCTTCTGAGAATTACATTTACAGCGTCCGTTCTATGGAACGGCCTGATCCTTCTGGTCGCGCCGTTTGTGCT
Source organism: uncultured Mediterraneibacter sp. (assembly GCA_944375755.1). Classification (GTDB taxonomy): domain Bacteria; phylum Bacillota; class Clostridia; order Lachnospirales; family Lachnospiraceae; genus Mediterraneibacter. Next base: position 176 of record CALWBC010000081.1, read on the forward strand.
GAAAGGTTATGCGCTTTCCGATGAAGCGGCGAATCTGGTTGTGATACTTGTGATAATACACAATATTTTCAATGCATTGTTTTATCCGCTGTCCGGTGCGCTGTCAAACGGACTGCGAGCCGCGGGTGATGTGAAATTTACCATGTATGTCAGCCTGTTCTCTACCATTGGCTGCAGAGTGCTTTTCTCGATCCTTTTCGGAATCTGGCCTGATCTGGGTGTCATTGGAATTGCATTTGCCATGTGTCTGGACTGGATGATCCGGGCAGTATTCTTCTGGATCCGGTTCCGGCAGGGAAAATGGAAAGAATTCTGCGTGATTGCATAGGGGAACAGTTTGATATAAATAAAATATTTCAGGAGGTATATGAAAATGAGCTACAATTTTTTTGATCCTACAAGAGTACTTTTCGGAGCAGGACAGCTGAATCATCTTCATGAGCAGTCCATACCGGGAAAGAAAGCAATGGTTGTAATATCAAACGGAAAATCCACACGGGAGAACGGCGCTCTGGACCGGACGATGAATGAGCTCCATCAGGCCGGCGTTGAGACAGTCCTTTTTGATAAAGTCGGGGCAAACCCGCTGAAAGCTGTTGTTGAGGAGGGAGGAAGATTCGCCCGTGACAACGGCTGTGATTTTGTTGTTGCGCTGGGCGGCGGTTCGGTGATGGACGCGGCAAAGATCATGGCAATGTACGCGCTTCAGCCGGGAGATCTCTGGGACTATGTGGCAGGATCCACGGGAAAGATGCAGCCTCTGGAGAATCCAACACTTCCGGTGATCGCGATTACGACAACAGCAGGAACCGGATCGGAAGTGGATCAGTGGGGCGTTGTGACAAACCCGGAGACAAATGAGAAGATCGGATGCGGCGGCATGGACAATCTCTTCCCTGTGCTCGCGGTGGTAGATCCGGAACTGATGGCTACGGTACCGCCCAGATTCACGGCATACCAGGGATTTGACGCGCTGTTCCATTCAACAGAAGGCTATATGTCAGGAGTGACCAGCCTGATGGGAGATATGGTTCAGCTTGCGGCGATTGAGAATATCGGCAAATATCTTGCCCGCGCGGTAAAAGACGGAAGAGATATGGAAGCCCGGGAGCATGTGGCATTTGCCAATACCATGTCCGGATATTCCATGGTGGTGGGAGCATGCACAAGCGAACACGCGATGGAACATGCCATGAGCGCTTACCATCAGGATCTTCCACATGGCGCCGGCCTGATTATGATCTCAAAAGAGTATTACACACACTTTATCAATAAACACTGCTGTGACGAGCGTTTCGTCCGCATGGCGCAGGCGCTGGGAAAAACAGACGCAAAGGATCCCATGGATTTTGTGACCGCCCTTGTGGAACTGCAGGAGGCCTGCGGCGTGGCGGATCTGAAAATGTCTGATTACGGCATTCAGAAAGAGGAGTGCATGACACTGGCTAAGAATGCCCGCGCGACCATGGGCAGCCTGTTCATGTCTGATCCGGTTCAGATGACGGATGAGGAGTGCGCGGCGATCTACGAGAAATCTTACAGATAAGATCCGCATTCTCCAGCGTGAGAAGTTTCACCTTTTTATCCATGCCGCCTGCGTATCCGGTCAGGCTGCCGTCAGCGCCGACCACACGGTGGCAGGGAATGATCACAGAGATTCTGTTATGGCCTACGGCACCGCCGACAGCCTGTGCGGACATATGGGAAAGTCCTTTTCTGTCCGCCAGCTGTTCGGCGATTTTTTTATAAGTTGTTGTTTCGCCGTAAGGAATCGATAAAAGAATTTTCCATACTTCTTTCTGAAAATCCGTTCCCTTCAGGTGGAGAGGAATGTGAAAATCCGGCTCTTTCCCCGAAAAATAAATGTCAAGCCAGCGGCAGGTATCCCGGAACAGTGGAAGATCCCGCTCTTCATGCTCCACATCCAGATGAAGAGCAAAATATTTCTGCCCCTCAAACCATAAGCCGGTTAAGCCGTCCTCGTCTCCGGCGAGAAGAATGCCGCCCAGAGGGGAATGATAATGACTGGTGTATTCCATATGGAGCCCTCCTTGTATATCAGATGTGTTTTGCCTGCGTACAGAATAACACAAATCAGGGGGTGGAACAAGTGTTCGCGGAATGAACAGTTATTTAGTGCATTAACGGGAAGGTTTCTGATGGAAACAAAATACGGACGAGGTGAGTTTTTCGATTGGGGGACGTTCAAAAACAGGGGGCTGCATCGCCATGCTGAGCCCACTTACTTCAAAGCTTTGAATGGATGTAACGCCGGAACCAGATGTTCGTGCAAAGGCACTCCATCTGTTCCGACTAACATCCAGAACAAAGGCTTTTCAGACGTTCCTGCTCCGACGCATGGCTCACGCAGTCCCCTGTTTTTGAACTGTTGCATCCGATCGGGAAAACGCATCGGCGGCTGTTGTTTCCAACAGAAACCTTCCTGTCAATCAACCAAACAGGCTGTAAAAAGAAGAAACGGCGCGGCTGAAGACTACTGAAATCTCCAGTACCTTCCGGCCGCGCCTTGTTTTTTCTTCAGCTGTTTATTCATTCACTTCCCCATTTGAAAGATTACGAAACCAGCCCCATTTCAAGATCTTTTCTGCGGAGACGGAGATGTGGGAGGGTGACTTCGGAGGGAAATCCAGTGCATCTTAAAGTTCCGGGGGCGGATGTTAAGGCTGACGGCGGAGTTGTCTGAGCGTAAGCGAGTTCTCCGTCGGCAGTCTTTGTATTTAGTCCGCACCCGGAACTTTTAGCTGCACTTATTTCCTGGAGCGGAACCCGTACGCATCTCCGTCTCCGCAGAAATACGTTCTGAAATTTTCTTCTGGTTTCATCTGCTTTGAAATGGCTGTTAATGAACAAAATAGCTGTGCACCTTGTCAAAGCAATATGCGGCGTGTTAGAATGGATACGGATGATTTTTGGGAAAGGATACTTGTCAATGGAACAGGGATTGATCCACATTTACTGTGGAGATGGAAAAGGAAAGACTTCAGCTGCTGTAGGGCTGGCTGTCAGAGCGGCAGGCTGCGGAAACAGGGTTCTGTTTGCCCGGTTTTTGAAGAATGAATATTCGGGCGAGCTGCAGGTGCTGGACAGGATCCCGGAGATTGAAGTGATCCATCTGGAAAAATCATTTGGTTTTATCAGAAATCTTTCCGAAGAGGAAAGGCGTGAGATGCAGGAGATGTACGAGGGACTGTGGCACACCATACTGGAGAGAACGAGAACGGAGAAACCGGATGTTCTTGTGATCGATGAGTTTATGGCGGCATACAATTACGGTCTCATTCCTCATCAGGAAGCGCTTTGTTTTCTGAAAGAAAAACCGGAGGGACTGGAGATCGTTCTGACGGGGCGGGATCCGGTACCGGAGCTTGTGGAGGCTGCCGATTATGTATCGGAGATCCGCAAGGTGAAGCATCCCTTTGACCGGGGAATCCGGGCGCGGAGGGGAATTGAGTTTTAAAGCGGCCTCTGAATGGTATCTGTTCAAGGAAGGCTGCGGCCAGATCCGGCATACATTTGGAAGAAGCAGGAGCTTTCGGTCCCCGCGTGGGGAGGAGAGATCCCGAGGAAGCAGGTGAGAATCCTGCACAATACCCGTTGCTGTATTGGAGGAGCGGTGTTTCACTCAATGCCGGGTGCGGGAGACAGAGGAAGATCAGCAGGCTGAGGTCTGTGTCCTGAAGAACTGTCGCTGACACGCACCGAAGGCAGGAAGCCACTGCGGGCGTATGTCCTGTGGGAAGGCGGAAAATACGTGATGATACCTGAGTCAGAATATTAACTTTCAAATGGATCTGGGGATTACGGGAATATGATCAAAGGAGAGAAAAAAATGCCAAAAAAAGAAAAAATCTTACTGAAGGCATCCATCGCTTGTGCGGCGCTGTTTGCCATCGCACCTGTATCCAACGCGATGCACATCATGGAGGGCTACCTGCCGGCACGTTACTGCGTGGCATGGGAAGTCATCTGCCTGCCGGTTCTGATTGCAGGAGTTATTTCATTGAGAAAAAAAGTGAATGAAAATCGGAGAAACCTGACACTGATTGCCATGTCCGGAGCGTTTATTTTCGTGATATCGTCTCTTAAGATTCCGTCGGTAACGGGAAGCTGTTCCCATATGACGGGAACCGGACTCGGGGCGATTCTTTTCGGACCGTCCGCTGTCAGTATACTTGGAATTATCGTACTGATATTCCAGGCCGTGCTTCTTGCGCACGGGGGGCTTACCACACTCGGAGCCAATACTTTTTCCATGGCGATTGCCGGGCCGCTGGCTGCTTTTGGCATCTACCGGCTGTGTGAAAAACTAAAGGTAAACCGGAAAGTGGGAATCTTTCTTGCAGCCCTGCTGGGGGATCTCTTTACATATTGCGTAACCAGTGTTCAGCTGGCGCTTGCTTATCCGTCCGAGAGCGGCGGAGTGTTTGCTTCCGCTGTGAAATTTCTGGGAGTGTTTGCTCCTACCCAGCTCCCGCTTGCGGTGATCGAAGGAATTCTGACGGTTGTGATTGTAATCGGACTCGAGACTTATGCGAGACCGGAACTGAAAAGTCTTGGATTCCTGGGACGTGAGAAGGAGGCGAAGTGAAATGACGAAAAATGCAAAGACTGTTATCCTGCTTCTGGTGATTGCGGTGCTGATTGCGGTGATACCGCTCTTTGCCCGTAAAGGCGCGGAATTTGGCGGATCAGATGACGCGGGCAGTGTGATGGTTGAGGAAATTCACGGGGAATACGAACCATGGTTTACGCCTGTCCTCGAAACAGCGCTCGGCGGAGAACTGCCGGGAGAAGTGGAAAGCCTCATTTTCTGTGTACAGACAGGAATCGGAGTGGGCGTGATTGCTTTCTTTATGGGCCGTTTTGTAGAACGGAAAAAATGGATGAAGAAACTGGGTACAGATTCAGAGACTGACGGAGAACAGACGGATGATTGTGATTGACAGGTTGTGTTACCAGTCGGGGCTTCGCTATGTGAATGCGTCTGAGAAGTTTGCGTATGCCGTGCTTTCACTCGTGTTTTGCCTGGTGAGCCGGTCGGTCTGGGCACCGCTGCTTATATTTTCCGTAAGCGGGATTCTGACAGTTGGAAAGGGGGGCATCCCCCTTTTCCGTTATATAAAACTTCTGTTGATTCCCGCCGGGTTTATTCTGATCGGAACCGCAGCAGTTATCGTCAACCTGTCGGAGGTGCCGCTGGACGCGTTTGCGGTTCCTGTTGGCGGATGGTTTATCACGGGGAGCCGGGCATCGGTTTTTCGTGGGATTGTACTGTGCTTCCGGGCGCTTGGAGCGGTGAGCTGCCTGTATTTTCTGTCGCTTAATACAACGATGACCGATATTCTGGGAGTGCTTGAAAAGCTGCATCTTCCGCCGCTTTTTACAGAGCTGATGATGCTGATTTACCGGTTTATATTTCTTCTTCTTGAAACCGCGTCTTCTATTATGATTTCCCAGGAGTCGAGGCTTGGAGGGAGAAATTTAAGGACCGGGCTTCGCTCCTTCGGACAGATGGCAGCATCGCTTCTGATTCTGGCGCTGAAAAAGTCGGGAAAGCTCTATGACGCGATGGAATCCAGATGTTATGACGGGAGAATCCGCGTGCTGTCCCGGGAGAATCCGCCGAAGCCGAAAGAGATTCTCCTGATTGTGCTTTTTGAGGCAGCGGCGGCAGCGGCAGCTCTGTTTTTATAGAGTGCGGTCCATGGCGGAACCGGAGGGAGTGCGGAAGCTTTCAGGGTTACGGTATGGATGCGCGGTGGATAATGGAGTATAATCAAATGGTAAATGAAGAAAAATGGATGATTGAAGCGGAACATGTCTGTTACGCATATGACGGGATGGAGAAAAAGGCGCTCAATGATGTCACTCTGAAAATCGCCGGGGGAAGGAAAATAGCGTTCATGGGGGAGAATGGTTCGGGAAAGTCTACCTTTTTCCTCTGCCTGAACGGGATCAGCCGGCCGGATTCAGGGAGGATTCTTATAGACGGGAGTCCGGTTGAATATTCCCGAAAGGGGCTTCTCGATGTACGCAGGAAAGTTGGAATTGTGTTTCAGGAGCCTGATGACCAGCTCTTTTCTGCAAGTGTGTATCAGGAAATTTCATTTGGAATCATGAATCTCGGGGTGGACGAGCAGACAGTGCGCAGGGAAGTGGAACAGGTGATACGGGAACTGGGAATTACTCCGTTTCAGGAACGCCCGGCACATGCGCTGAGCGGCGGGCAGAAAAAACAGGTGGCCATCGCTGACATACTGGTCATGCATCCGCAGATCATGATCCTGGATGAGCCTGCGGCGGCTCTGGACGTCAGACACACGAAGATGGTTCATGAGATTATCGAAGGGCTGACGAAAAAAGGTATTACAATACTGATGTCCACCCACGATATGGATTATGCCTATGAGTGGGCGGACGAGATGGTTCTGATGCATGACGGACAGGTGATCTGCCAGGGCAGAACGGAAGATGTCTGCGAAGATGAAACTGTGCTCAGAGCCGCGGGACTGGATCAGCCGGCCGTTCTGAAACTGTATGGCAGACTGACCGGGCGAGGAGTGATCCCGCGAAGAGAGCATCCGCCGAGAAGCCTGAAAGAACTGGAAGAGATGCTGTGATGCCGGAAAACGGACATAAAATCTGACCGGAAGAAAGGAGAGGACAGGGTGAAAAAAGGAATTCTGGTGGTAAGCTTTGGGACGAGCCACCTGGACACGATGAAAAAAACGATTGATGTGATTGAGGATGAGATCAGAAACCTTTTCCCCGACAGCAGTGTGTACCGGGCATTTACAAGTCAGATGATCATACGCAAGCTGAAACGGACGGAGAATCTGACGGTAGACACTGTGGCGGAGGCCTTGAACCGGATGGCGGAAGACGGGATAGAGGATGTGATTGTTCAGCCCACTCATATTATTAACGGAATTGAAAATGACCGGATGATGGAAGATCTGATGGAGCATATGTCTCTGTTCAGGCGAATCCGCGTGGGAAAACCGCTTCTGAGCAGTGTGGATGATTATAAGAAATCGATCCACGCGGTGATGGCGCAGACGGAACTTCAGCCGGATGAGATGCTGGTTCTCATGGGACATGGCACGGATCATCATGCCAATTCGGCGTATCCGACACTGGAGTATACATTCCATGCCCTGGGATACAACCAGGTGCTTGTGGGAACAGTGGAAAGTTTCCCGGAACTGAAAAATGTAATGGCGAAACTGGAGATATCAGAGAAGAAAAAAGTTGCCCTGATGCCATTTATGCTTGTGGCGGGGGATCATGCGAAAAATGATATGGCAGGGGATGAGGATTCCTGGAAAAGTGAGCTTGAGGAAGCAGGCTATGAGGTACGCGTGATTATGAAAGGCCTGGGAGAGTTTGAAGGAATCCGCAGAATATTTGCGGAGCATATTGAAGAGGCAGCGGACTGAACTGCCGGAAAAAAGGAGGAGAAAAGTATGTTGGAGACTGGAACAAAAGCGCCGGCATTTGAGCTGCCGGATCAGAACGGAACCGTACACACGCTGGAGGAATACAGAGGAAAAAAGGTAATCCTCTATTTTTATCCGAAGGATAATACGCCAGGATGCACGAAGCAGGCCTGTGGGTTCGGGGAGCTGTATCCCCAGTTTCTTGAAAAGGGAGCGGTAGTGCTTGGAGTGAGCAGGGACAGTGTGGCGTCACACAAGAAGTTCGAGGAGAAGTACGGGCTTCCGTTTACCCTTCTCTCAGATCCGGAGCTGACCTGCATCCAGGCGTATGATGTGTGGAAGGAAAAGAACATGTACGGGAAGAAGACCATGGGAGTGGTTCGGACCACCTATCTGATTGACGAAGAAGGCGTGATTGTCAGGGCTTTCGGGAAGGTGAAGGCAGCGGATAATCCTGCGCAGATGCTGGGAGAACTGCAGCAATGAATGATGAAATCGGTACTACCAGGTCCGGGCTGAGGCTGGGATATACAACGGGGAGCTGTGCCGCGGCAGCGGCCAAAGCGGCGGCGGAGATGCTCCTGTCCGGCGGGGAGATCCGTCAGGTGTATCTGATGACACCAAAGGGGATCGAACTTTATCTGGATGTGGAGTGCATCAGCCGCGCGGTACAATGGGTTCAGTGCGCAGTGCGAAAGTACAGCGGAGATGATCCGGATGTAACGGACGGCCTGCTTGTGTTTGCCCGGGTGGAACAGATGACGCGGGAAGCGTATCTTCCGGGGAATGAGGACTGGTTCTGCGATCCGGGGAATCCGGAGCTCTGCGGGAAACCTGAGGATAATCCGGCAAATTCCCACGCGAGGATCTTCCTTGACGGGGGCCGCGGAGTCGGCAGGGTAACCGGTCCGGGACTGGAGCAGAGGATCGGACAGGCGGCGATCAACCGGGTGCCAAGAAAGATGATATTCGATGCGGTGCGGGAGATCTGTGAACGGCATGGATACAGGGAGTCCCTGCAGGTGGTGATCTCCATACCTGAGGGGGAGAAAACGGCGAAAAAAACGTTTAACCCAAGGCTTGGAATCCGGGGCGGGCTTTCTGTTCTGGGAACAACAGGTATTGTAGAGCCTATGAGCGAGAAAGCGCTCACGGATACCATCTGTCTGGAAATGAAAATGCTCAGGGAGAGCGGATGTTCATACTGTTATGTGGTACCGGGAAACTACGGATCGGATTTTCTCAGGGAAACTCTGGGGCTTGACCGGAAACTGGCGGTAAAGTGCAGCAACTATGTGGGGGAAACGATCGATGACGCGAGGCTGCTTGGAATGAAGGGGATTCTTCTCGTAGGACATGTGGGAAAATTCATCAAGCTGGCAGCCGGGGTGATGAATACTCATTCCAGACAGGCGGACTGCAGGATGGAAGTGCTTGGAGTACATGCGGCGATGGCAGGAGCCGGAACAGAGACCGTGCGGCGGATTATGACGTGCGTGAATACCTCGGAGGCTCTGAAGATCCTGCGGCAGGAAAACATGCTGGAATCCGTCATGGGGACGGTGATGAAGAGAATCCGGTTTTATCTGGAAAACAGGGCCGGAAAGGAGCTGGAGATCGGAGCTGTGGTATTTTCTCTGGAAGACGGAATACTGGGAACTACGGAAAATACCGGACGGCTGATCCGGGCGGTGCAGAGTCAGGAGAACTTCGTACCGGAGGAGCCGGAAATGTAAGACGCGAAATGAGACGGCGCGCAGAAGAACTGACAGAAACAGAACAGGAGGAATGGCAGAAGTGGCAGTCGGAAAATTTACGGGGGCAGGAACAGGACCGGGAGATCCGGAACTGATGACGCTGAAGGTGGTGCGGAGAATCCGGGAAAGTGACGCAATTGCGATACCGGTATCGGATCCGGCGCTGGAAGCGCCATATTTTGAGTCCGCGTCAGGGAGAATCGAAGGAAAGAGCGCCCTTTATCTGGAAAAGTGTGTGGCTTATCAGATTGCCCGGGCAGCGTGCCCGGAAACGGAAAAAAAGGACTGTATTTTTCTTCCCATGCCCATGATCAAGGAGAAGGACAGATTAAAGGCGGTTCACGAAAGTGACGCGTCAGCAGTGGAACAGGTGCTGGATGAAGGAAAGAATGTGATTTTTCTGACTCTGGGGGATCCCACGGTATATTCCACCTGCATGTACGTGCACAGACGGCTGAAGCGGGATGGCTATCCGACGGAAATCATCCCGGGAATCACTTCTTTCTGCGCGGCCGCGGCGCGGCTTGATATTCCGCTGGTGGAGAACCGCCAGGAACTTCATATACTGCCGGCTTCCTATGAGATTGAGAAGAGCCTGGAGCTTCCGGGCACAAAAGTGCTGATGAAGGCAGGGCGAAAGATGAGAGAAGTAAAACAGCTTCTGATGGAGAAGGGGCTGGAGGCTGAGATGGTAGAGAACTGCGGAATGGCAGAGGAAAGGCTCTATTATGGCGCCGGAGAGATCCCGGAACAGGCCGGATATTATTCGCTTCTTGTGGTAAAGGAGAACAGGGAACGACAGGACAGAGAAATAGAATGCTGCTGGCAGGGGCAGCGGGAGACGGGAGGCAGAGAATAATGATTACGTTTGTAGGAGCAGGACCGGGGGCCGAAGATCTGATCACGGTGAGAGGACAGAATCTGTTAAAAGAAGCGGATCTTGTGATTTACGCGGGATCACTGGTGAATCCGGGACTTTTGTCTTTGTGCCGGAAGGAATGCAGGGTTTACAACAGCGCGGAAATGACGCTGGAGGAAGTAATGGAAGTGATGCTTGACGGTGAGAAAAAAGGACAGAAAATCGTCAGGCTGCACACCGGTGACCCATGTATATATGGCGCGATCCGGGAACAGATGGATGAGCTGGATCGACACGGGATTTCCTATGAAGTGTGTCCGGGTGTGAGTTCTTTCTGCGGCGCGGCCGCGGCTCTGAACGCGGAGTATACTCTGCCGGGAGTGTCCCAGTCTGTGGTAATTACCCGGATGGCGGGAAGGACGCCTGTTCCGGAACGGGAATCCATCGCATCATTTGCGGCGCATCACGCAACCATGGTGATTTTTTTGAGTACAGGTATGTTAAAAGAACTTTCGGCAGAACTGATCCGGGGCGGGTATGAGCCGTCAGCTCCGGCATCCATAGTCTACAAGGCAACCTGGCCGGAAGAAAAGGTACTTCGGTGCACGGTGGAAAAACTGGCGGAAACCGCGGAAGCAGCGGGGGTGAAAAAGACTGCCCTGATCATTGTGGGGGAAGTGCTGGAAGGAGAGTACGAGCGGTCGAAACTCTATGATCCTTCGTTTACAACAGAGTTCAGAAAGGGAAAGACAAATGAGTAAAATCTATGTGACAGGTCTGGGACCGGGGGCCGCGGATCAGATGACGATTAAGGCGAAACATGTGCTGGAGCACTGTCATGTGATTATCGGATACACGGTTTATATTGATCTGATCCGGGATGAATTTCCGGATAAAATCTATCTGAGCACGCCTATGAGAAAAGAAGCTGACCGGTGCCGCATGGCCTTTGAAGAGGCAGCCAGGGGACAGGATGTGGCCATGGTATGCAGCGGAGACGCGGGAATATACGGAATGGCAGGCCTGATCTGTGAGATCGGGAAAGACTATCCTGACATCGGGATTGAGGTTGTGCCGGGAATTACGGCGGCATCCGGCGGCGCGGCGGTACTGGGAGCGCCTTTGATGCATGATTTTGCCGTGATCAGTCTAAGTGATCTTCTGACACCCTGGGAGAAGATCGAGAGACGTCTCGAGGCGGCGGCTGAGGCGGATTTTGTGATCTGTCTGTACAACCCTTCCAGCAGAAAGCGGGCGGATTATCTGCAGAAAGCCTGTGATATCGTTTTAAAATACAAGAAGGAAAATACGGTATGCGGGATTGTGAGAAACATTGGCAGAGAAGGAGAAAACTGTGAAATCCTTTCTCTGAAGAACCTCCGGGAGAAAAAGGTGGATATGTTTACCACGGTATTTATCGGGAATTCCGCTACCATGGAACTAAACGGCAGAATGGTTACGCCAAGAGGGTACAGAGATGTCTGAGAACAGAGAAGAACAGAGACAGAGAATCTCCCTTGTGGGGATTGGCATGGGGGACAGAACATCTGTCACGGTCCGGGCCGGAAAAATCATAACATCAGCCGATTGTCTGATCGGCGCCGGCAGGATGATGGAGTGCGCGGGCCGGATTGCGGATACAGAGGGAAAGGCACTGTATCAGGAGTACGGCGCAGAGAAGATTGCGGCATTTATCCGTGAGCATCCGCAGTATGCGCATATCGCGGTTGTTCTGTCAGGAGATCCCGGGTTCTACAGCGGGGCGAAAAAGCTGGCGCAGGTTCTTGCGAAAGCTGGTTTGTGCTGTGATGTCCGGCTTGTTCCGGGCATCTCTTCGATCGCATATCTGGCGGCAGCACTTGGAACGTCCTGGGAAGATGGAAAAATAATCAGCCTGCACGGCCAGGATGAGAATTTTATACAGACAGTGAACAGAAATCGGAAGACTTTTTTCCTTCTGGGAGGAAAAGATACGGGCAGACGGTTTCTGGAGCGGTTCAGGGAATTCGGGATGAATGATCTCACGGTCAGCCTGGGCAGAAATCTTTCCTATCCGGATGAAGAGATTGTTTCCGGAAGGCCGGAAGAGCTTGATGACACGGCGGCGGAAGGTCTGTGCGCGGCATTCGTATTTAATCCTCATCCGGAGGATTATACCGCGCCTCATGTGGCGGATGACGCGTTTATCCGCGGCGATGTTCCCATGACAAAAGCGGAGGCCCGCGCGGTCAGCATCGCTCAGCTTCAACCGGGACAGGACGCTGTGGTATATGATGTGGGGGCAGGAACCGGATCTGTCTCTGTGGAGGCGGCACGATGTTCCGACCGGATTCGCGTTTATGCGGTGGAGAAAAAGCGTGCGGCGGTGGAACTGCTGAGGAAAAACAGAAGAAAGTTCTGTGCTGACGGGATCAGAATTGTAGAGGGCGAGGCACCGGAGGCACTGCGTGATCTGGAAGCGCCGACCCATGTGTTTATCGGCGGCAGTTCGGGAAATCTGAAGGAAATTCTCAGGTGTGTGCTGGAGAAAAATCCGCAGGTGCGGATCGTAGTCAATGCCATTTCTCTGGAGACTGTGGGAGAAGTGATGGCGGCAGCAGAGGAAGGCCTGCTGAAAGATCCTGAGATCATTCAGATGAATGTCTCCCGATCAAGAAAGCTGGGACGCTATCATATGATGACGGGACTGAATCCTGTCTATGTGATTTCCGCCGGCGGAAATCCTGAGAAAACATGCGGAAATGCGAAGGGAAAGGAGAGCTGAGAGAATGGACAAGGGAGCTTCTGGATTTATGCTGGCAGCCCCTGCAAGCGGCAGCGGAAAGACGGCCGCGGCCTGCGGACTGATGGCAGCGCTTCGTGGAAGAGGGCTTGCCGTGCGCGCGTGCAAATGTGGTCCGGATTATATTGACCCCATGTTCCACCGGGAGGTGCTGGGACTGGATTCTCTGAATCTGGATCTGTTCTTTTCCGATCCGGAAAGCCTGAGACAAAATTTCGCACATCATGCCGCGGGAGCGGATGTGACGGTAGTGGAGGGTGTGATGGGGTATTATGACGGCATGGGCCTGGATACGGATCAGGGGAGTTCCTATGATGTCGCATCCGTACTTGGACTTCCCGTGATTCTTGTAGTTCCCGCCAGGGGAGCGGCCCTGTCTCTGGCCGCGACTGTTCTGGGAATCATCGGATTCCGGAAGCAGACGAATATCCGCGGGATTCTTCTGAATCGCGTATCCGCCATGCTCTATCCCAGGCTGAAAAAGATGCTGGAAGAAGAGCTGAAAAAAGCAGGGCATGAGATCCCGGTGATCGGATATCTGCCTGAGAATCCGGCATTCCGTTTTGAGAGCAGACATCTTGGCCTGATCACTCCGCAGGAGATTGAAGGACTGAAAGAGCAGACCGCACAGGCGGGCAGAATACTGACGGAGACTGTGGATCTGGAGCTGATCCTCAGAATTGCGGGAGAGGCGGAACGTACGGACCGCGTGGACAAAGGGACAGAAGCTGAAGAGGAAAGAAAGGAAACGCGCCGGTCTCTGCCGCGGACAGAGGGAAAGAACCGGCTGAGGATCGGAATTGCCCGGGATCGGGCATTTTGCTTTTATTATAAGGATAATCTGGAGCTTCTGGAACGAC
>CALWBC010000082.1 GCA_944375755.1 uncultured Mediterraneibacter sp.
GTGGAGATCTGCGACCGGAAAGAGGCCATCAAGTACGCGATCAGCCACGGACAGCCGGGAGATGTCATCGTGCTGGCCGGAAAGAGTCACGAGGACTATCAGGAGATCAAGGGCGTGAAGTATCCCATGGATGAGCGGGTGCTGATCGCCGAAGTATTAGAGGAGTTAAAAGAAGGTAGATAAGCGGGTGTTTGCAGACGTTATCATAGACATTCAAAATGAAAAACTGGATAAGATCTTTCAGTACCGGATTCCGGAGGAGATCGAAGACCGTCTGAAACCGGGAATGGAAGTGGTTGTGCCGTTCGGGAAAGGAAACCGGCAGATCAGGGGATATGTGACCGGGATATCGGAGACCTGTGATTATGATCTGTCAAAGGTCAAGGAGATCATTGCCATCTCGGAAAAAGGGGTGGAGATCGAGGCGAAGCTGATCGCCCTGGCGGCATGGATGAAGGAGAACTATGGCGGCACCATGATTCAGGCTCTGAAGACCGTGCTTCCCATCAAGCAGAAGGAGAACGCGAAGGTGAAGAAGCGGCTCCGTCTTCTTCTGGACCACGAGACGGGAACGAGGCAGCTTCACTATTATCTGGAGAAGAATCAGAAGGCAAGGGCAAGGCTTATGGCGGCCCTGCTGGATGATGAGGTGCTGGAGTATGAGCTTGTCACGAAGAAGCTGAATATCACGCTGCCGGTGATCCGGGCTCTGGAGGAGCAGGGGGTGCTTGCCATTGAATCGGAGCAGGTGTTCCGCAATCCGGTAAAGCAGACCCGGGAGCAGGCACAGCCTGTGATTTATACGCCGGAACAGAAGTTCGTGATCGAAAGTTTCCGGAAGGATTACGCGGAAGAAATCCGGCGGACCTATCTGATTCACGGCGTCACGGGGAGCGGGAAGACGGAAGTTTATATGGAGATGATACGTCAGGTGGTGGAGGAAGGAAAGCAGGCGATTGTACTGATTCCGGAGATCGCCCTGACATACCAGACTGTGATGCGGTTCTACCGACGTTTCGGAGACCGGGTGTCGATCATGAACTCCCGGCTCTCCGCGGGAGAGCGGTATGACCAGATGATGCGGGCGCGGGCGGGAAAGGTAGATGTAATGATCGGTCCCAGGTCCGCGCTGTTTACGCCTTTTCCGGATCTGGGGCTGATTGTGATCGATGAGGAACATGAGCCCACCTATAAGAGTGAACAGACACCGAGGTATCATGCCAGAGAGACGGCAATCCGCAGAGCGCAGATGGAGAATGCCAGCGTTGTGCTGGGAAGCGCCACACCTTCCATGGAAGCCATGTATCGTGCAAGACGCGGGGAATACGTGCTCTTTGAAATGAAGAACCGGTCCCGGATGCAGAGCATGGCGGAAGTATATACCGTAGATATGCGGGAAGAATTAAAGAGTGGAAACCGGTCCATATTAAGCCGCAGGCTGCAGGAGCTGATGCAGGAGCGGCTGGAGAAAAAAGAGCAGACCATGCTGTTTCTGAACCGGCGGGGATATTCCGGATTCGTCTCCTGCAGGGAGTGCGGTCATGTGATCAAATGTCCCCACTGCAGTGTATCCCTGTCCGTACACCGGGATGGAAAGATGCGCTGTCACTACTGCGGATACGAGCAGCCGCGGGTGGAGGCGTGTCCGGAGTGCGGTTCCCGGCATATCGGGGAGTTCCGGGCAGGAACCCAGCAGATCGAGGAGATTGTGAAGAACACCTTCCCGGGAGCAAGGGTACTCCGGATGGATATGGATACGACGCGGCAGAAGGATGCTCACGAAAAGATTTTATCTGCTTTTGCCAACGAGGAGGCGGACATTCTGGTGGGAACCCAGATGATCGTGAAAGGGCATGATTTCCCCAACGTGACACTGGTGGGCGTACTGGCGGCGGATCTGTCTCTCTACACGGATGATTACAGGTCCGGGGAGCGGACGTTTCAGCTGCTGACCCAGGCGGTGGGCCGGGCAGGAAGAGGCGAACGCCGGGGCGAGGCGGTGATTCAGACCTACAGCCCGGATCATTACGCTATCCAGGCGTCAGCCGCACAGGATTATGAGGCGTTCTATCAGGAGGAGATCCGCTACCGGGAACTGATGGGGTATCCCCCGGCGGAAGAGCTGCTGGCCCTTTATGTGTCCTGCGAGGATGAGGAGCTGCTGGAGAAGGCATGCCATTATTTAAAGGAATACATTCTCATGGCGAAGGGCAGAGCGGAAGTTCAGGTGATCGGACCGGCAAGTCCGGGAATTGAAAAGATCAAGGATGTCTACCGCAGAGTCATATATATGAAAGCTGCGCAATACGATATTTTAGTAAGGATGAAAGACAGGCTGGAACAGTATATTGAGATTAATTCCGGTTTTGATAAAATGAGGATTCAGTTCGATTTCAACCCAATGTAACATTCAATAATATCTGAACTGACAGAGAACTGAACGGAAAGATTGATAATACGAAAGCGAAAAGAAGGAGGAAGTTATGGCAATTCGAGAAATCAGAGAAATGGGTGACGAAATACTGACAAAACAGTGCAAGAAAGTTCCGAAGATGACACTTCGGACTAAAATCCTGATCGGGGATATGCTGGAGACCATGTATGAAAAAAACGGAGTAGGTCTCGCGGCGCCGCAGGTGGGCGTGCTCAAGCAGATCGTGGTCATCGATGTGGGAGAGGGACCGATCGTGCTGATCAACCCGGAAATTATCTCCACGGAAGGGGAACAGACCGGAGAGGAAGGATGCTTAAGCGTTCCCGGAAAATGGGGAATCGTTACCCGTCCGGAGAAGGTGAAAGTCCGTGCGTTCAACCAGGAAATGGAGCTGTTTGAGATGGAAGGGGAAGGGCTTCTTGCCCGGGCGTTCTGTCATGAGATCGATCATCTTCACGGAGAGCTGTATGTGGATAAGACACAGGACGGACTTCATGATGTAGCATACAATGATCCGGAAGAGGATGAAGAGACGGAAGAGTAAGAACAGGAGGAAAAGCCGATGAGAGTGATATTTATGGGAACACCGGATTTCTCCGTGGGGACACTGGAAGCGCTGGTGGCGGCAGGACATGATGTGTGCCTGGCGGTTACACAGCCGGATAAGCCCAGAGGCAGGGGAAAGGAAATGCAGTTTCCTCCGGTCAAGGAAGCGGCGCTGCGTCATAACATTCCGGTCTATCAGCCGAAGAAGATACGGGATCCGCAGTGCGTGGAAGAACTGGAAAAGTACCATGCAGATAATATGGTGGTGATTGCCTTCGGACAGATTCTTCCGAAAACCATCCTGGACATGACGCCTTACGGATGTGTGAATGTTCACGCGTCCCTGCTTCCGAAATACAGAGGGGCAGCGCCCATTCAGTGGGCGATCATCAACGGAGAAACCGTGACAGGCGTGACGACCATGCAGATGGATGAAGGGCTTGACACGGGAGATATGATCATGAAGACGGAAGTGCCTGTTGCGGAGGATGAAACCGGAGAGTCACTGCATGACAAACTGGCGGCAGCAGGGGCAAAGCTCTGTGTAGAGACACTGGAAGCCCTGGAAAATAAGACGGCGACATTTGAGAAACAGGGAGAGAGTCCTACCGCCTACGCGAAGATGCTGACAAAGGAAATGGGAAATATTGATTGGAATTCTTCGGCCGTTCAGATCGAGCGGCTGGTGCGGGGGATGAATTCCTGGCCCAGCGCCTACACGCACTGGAACGGAAAAGTGCTGAAGATCTGGAAGGCGAAAGCCGAAGGAAACGGAACGGGAGAGGCGGCCCCGGGTACGGTGACGATGGTCGGAAAAAACGAACTGTCCGTTCAGACCGGAGACGGTGTGCTGAGAGTGCTGGAAGTACAGCTTCCGGGGAAGAAGAGGATGGATACAGGAGCTTTCCTGAGGGGGAACAAGGTGGAGCCCGGAGTCCTGTTTACAGAGGAGTAACAGGAACAAAACGGAACGGGACGCCTGATTTCAGGAGGTTGATCTTATGTTTTACTATTACTATGACTGGACGTATATGCTTGTTCTGATCGGCGCTGTTATCTGTATCGCGGCGTCCGGCAGAGTGAATCAGGTCTTTTCCAGGTTTTCACGGGTGCGGAGTTACTCGGGAATGACCGGAAAGGAGACGGCGGAGCGGATTCTGCACAGCAACGGAATCTATGACGTGCAGGTGATCCATATACCGGGAAACCTGACGGATCATTACAATCCGGGAAAGAAGACTCTGGGCCTGTCGGATACGGTGTATAATTCTTCATCCGTGGCAGCCATCGGAGTGGCGGCTCACGAGTGCGGACACGCGGTGCAGCATGCCACGGGCTATGTGCCGCTGACAATTCGGGGAGCTCTGGTTCCGGCGGCGAATTTCGGCTCCATGGCAGCATGGCCGCTGATTATTATCGGCCTGTTTCTGAATGGAAATACGGCAATGCTGTTTATCAATCTGGGAATTCTGCTTTTCTCAGCGGCGGTTCTTTTTCAGATTGTTACTCTCCCGGTGGAGTTTAACGCGTCCCGCCGGGCGGTGCGGGTGCTGGAGAGATCCGGCATGCTGTATCCGGAAGAGGTGGGCGCGGTGAAAAAGGTGCTCGGCGCGGCGGCGCTGACCTATGTGGCCAGTGCGGCATCCATGATTCTGCAGCTTCTGCGTCTCATTATTATAGGAGGAAGAAAGAGGAATGACTAAAGCGGTAAACGAGAGGGAGATCGTGCTTGCCATTCTTATGGAAGTGACGGAGAACGGCCAGTACAGCCATATTGTACTGCGTGATGTTCTCTCAAAATATCAGTATCTTGAGAAGCGGGAGAGGGCTTTCATCACAAGAGTGACCGAAGGGACTCTGGAGCATATGATCGAGATCGATTATATTCTGAATCAGTTCTCCAAAGTAAAGGTAAAGAAGATGAAACCCCTGATCCGGAATCTTTTAAGAAGCGCGGTATACCAGATCCGGTACATGGACCGGATTCCGGACCGCGCGGTGTGCAGCGAGTCGGTGAAGCTGGCGGCGCGGCGCGGGTTTTCCGGACTGAAAGGTTATGTAAACGGCGTGCTTCGAAGCGTGATCCGTGGAATCGATGAGATCAGATACCCGGAGGATCCGGATGAATTCCTGAGTGTCAGGTATTCCTGTCCGCGCTGGATTATTGATCTGTGGAAAACGTCTTATGACAGGAATGTGATTGAGACTGTCTTAAAGGAATTTCAGAAAGAAACCCCGGTCACGATCCGGTGCTGTTTGAACCGGACTACCCCGGAGCAGCTGAAAACAAGGCTGGAGCAGGAGGGTGTGACCGCGCGGCAGCATCCCTATCTCCCGTATGCGTTTGTAATCTCCGGTTACGATTATCTGGAAGGCCTTTCGGCATTTCAGGAGGGGCTTTTCACGGTGCAGGATATCAGCTCCATGATGGTGGGAGAGAGCGCGGATCCCCATGCGGGGGATTATGTGATCGATGTCTGTGCGGCGCCGGGAGGAAAGTCACTTCACGCGGCCGAGAAGATTATAATGGCTGAAAGGATGAGGAAGGCTGAGAAGTCCATGATGCCGGAGGAAAATGAAAGTCGGCGGGGACACGTGGAGGCGCGGGATCTGACGGAGTTCAAAGTGGACCTGATCCGCGAGAATATCGAGCGCACCGGTCTGACCAACATTACGGCAGCGCGCATGGACGCCTCCGTTTCAGATGCGGATTCCTGCGGCCGGGCGGACATTGTGATCGCGGATCTGCCCTGCTCCGGACTGGGAGTATTCGGGAAGAAGCCGGATCTGAAATACAAGGCATCTCCGGAAGGAATCGAAAGTCTGGTTCAGCTTCAGAGGCAGATCCTGAGCTGTGTCCGGGAGTATGTGAAGCCGGGCGGAGCGCTGATCTACAGTACCTGTACGATCAGTCCGGAGGAGAACAGGGGAAATGTCAGATGGTTTCTGGAACAGTACCCGGAATTCGCGGCAGATGATATCAGAGAAAAACTCTGCCCGCAGCTTCGCGACAGTGTAAACGAAGACGGAAGCATCCAGTTCCTGCCGGGAATACATAAAAGCGACGGCTTTTTTATCGCCCGACTGGTCAGGAAAAAATAAGAAATATGGGGAGGAGATTGGAGCTCCCCGGCAGCTCCATGGCTGGACTGTTGCAGATAAAGAAAAAGATAAGGGAAGGCAGACAGATGAAAAAAGATATCCGGTCTTTTGGATACAATGAACTGAAAAAAGAGATGGAGGCGATCGGAGAGAAATCTTTTCGCGCCGGGCAGATCTATGACTGGCTTCATGTAAAGCTGGCGGATCATTTCGATGAGATGACCAATCTTTCGCTGAAACTCAGAGAAAAGCTTTCGGAAGAATATGAAATCTTTCCGGTAGAGCTGGTGGAGCGGCAGATCTCGAAAATCGACGGGACGAACAAATTTCTCTTCCGTCTGTACGACGGGAATATGGTGGAAAGCGTGCTGATGAGATACAGACATGGCAACTCCGTGTGCATTTCATCTCAGGCAGGCTGCAGGATGGGATGTGCGTTCTGCGCTTCTACCATCGGAGGGCTCAAACGGAATCTCACGCCTTCCGAGATGCTCGGACAGATTTACCATATTCAGAAGATCACACAGGAGAGAGTGGCAAACGTAGTGATCATGGGAACAGGGGAACCGCTGGACAACTATGAGAATTTCGTAAAGTTCATTCATATCCTGACAGATGAACACGGACTCAATATCAGCCAGCGAAATGTGACCGTATCCACCTGCGGAATCGTTCCCCGGATCAGAGATCTGGCGGAGGAAAAGTTCCAGATCACACTGGCACTTTCGCTTCACGGCTCCACTCAGGAAAAACGAAGGCAGCTCATGCCGGTGGCAAATAAATACGACCTGACGGAGGTGCTTTCAGCCTGTGATTACTATTTTGAAAAGACAGGAAGAAGAGTGACATTTGAGTACAGTCTGGTACATGGTGTGAACGATACGGATGAGGATATCCGGGAACTGACGGCGATTTTAAAGCCGAGAAACTGTCATCTGAACCTGATTCCGGTGAACCCGGTAAAAGAACGTGATTTTGTGCGTCCGAGCAGGAAAAATGCCCTTAATTTCAAAAATAAACTTGAAAAAAGCGGAATAAATGTTACTATAAGAAGGGAAATGGGCTCTGATATAGACGGAGCCTGCGGTCAGCTCAGACGCCGGTATGCGGAAGAAGAGATAACAACGGATGAGACATAAGGAGATAGATATGAGGACTTTTTCAATAACAGACGTAGGAATGGTACGACAGGTGAATCAGGATTATGTCTATGCCACCGACCAGCCGCTTGGTATCCTTCAGAATCTCTTTGTAGTGGCGGACGGCATGGGCGGCCATCAGGCGGGAGACTACGCTTCAAAATATACGGTGGAAGTTCTGAAAAGAGAACTGGATTTAAGCGATGGTGAAGATGTGGAGAAGTGCCTTGTCGGCGCCATCAAGACAGCCAACCGCGAGATTATAAGAGAAGCTTCCCGCGATGAGCATCTGAAAGGAATGGGAACCACTGTTGTGGCTGCTACGATCATGAATCAGATGATGTACTTCGCGAATGTGGGAGAAAGCCGTCTGTATCTGATCAATCAGGGAATTCAGCAGCTGACAAAGGACCATTCACTTGTGGAGGAAATGGTGCGCCTTGGCGGCATCAAGCCGGAGGAGGCGAAGCACCATCCGGATAAAAATATAATTACGAGAGCCATTGGCGCCAAAGCCGATGTGGACGTTGACTTCTACGAGCACCGTCTGAAACGGGGAGACATCATACTGATGTGTACAGACGGGCTGAGCAATATGGTGGAGGATGAGGAACTGTTCCATATTGTTCAGGGCGGCAGAGACATTGTGGAAGCCGGCCAGGCTCTTGTCGATGCTGCTAAAGAAAACGGCGGTACGGACAATATAGGGGTTGTCCTGGTAGGACCGTTCGCAGATGAGGTGAGTGTATTATGATTAAAGAAGGAGTTTACTTAGGGAAACGGTATGAGATACTGGGCCGCATCGGTTCCGGCGGAATGGCGGATGTCTATAAGGGGAAAGACCATAAGCTGAACCGTTTTGTGGCGATAAAAGTGCTGAAAAGTGATTACCGGTCGGACGAAGTGTTTATCAAGAAGTTTTTAAGCGAGGCGCAGGCAGCCGCGGGGCTGATGCACCCGAATGTGGTAAATGTCTACGACGTGGGCCAGGACAGAGGCCTCTATTATATGGTCATGGAACTGGTCGAGGGAATCACGCTGAAGGACTACATTGAGAAAAAAGGAAAACTTTCAGCGAAGGAGACCATCAGCATTTCCATTCAGATGGTGACAGGTCTTCAGGCAGCTCACAACCATCACATCATACACAGGGATATCAAACCCCAGAATATTATCATTTCAAAAGACGGAAAAGTGAAGGTGACGGATTTCGGAATCGCCCGGGCAACGACGTCCACGCAGACGATCAGCACGAGCGTTATGGGGTCTGTCCATTATACATCGCCGGAACAGGCCCGGGGCGGAGTGGTCGATGAGAAGAGTGATATCTATTCCATCGGAATCACCATGTACGAGATGGTGACAGGACACGTGCCTTTCGACGGCGATTCCACGGTATCGGTGGCGCTGAAGCATCTGCAGGAACAGATCGTCTCTCCGGCGGAAGAAGTGCCGGATCTTCCCTACAGCCTGGAGTGCATTATTATGAAATGTACCCAGAAGAATCCAGATCTGCGTTACCACAACTGCGCGGCTCTTCTGACGGATCTGAAGCGGTCAATGGTGGATCCGGACGGGGATTTCGTCATGGCGGGAGCCGGTGCGGGAGGAAATACAGACCGCACGGTGGTGATGTCCACGGATGAGATCAGGCAGGTGCAGCAGGGGCAGTACGGGGATGATTATGACGAAGACGGCGACGATTATGACGGCGATGATTATGATGAAGACAGCGATGATTACGATGACGGCGGATACGACGGCGATGACGAAGACAGCGAGGATGATTATGACCGCAGGAGACCGCAGGATCAGAGGCGACGGAAAAACAATGTAAATTCCGATACAAAGCGGATTATGAAGATCCTGATGATCGTGGCTGGAGTTGTAATTGCCCTTCTTGTTCTTTTCCTGGTCGCAAACGCGGCAGGATTCTTCAGCAACGGTCCGGGGACAACTCAGGAGGAAGAGGACAAACAGGTGGAAGTGCCTGATGTGCGCGGACACACTGAAGATGAGGCAAAGAAGATCCTTAACGATCTGGAGCTTGGATGCAAGGTCGCTTCGGAACGCAAACCTTCCAATCAGTACAAGGAAGGCCAGGTAATGGCTCAGGATTATGATCCGGGTGAAAAGGTTGATAAAAATACAACGATTACCGTAACGATCAGCAGCGGAGAGGAAGCGAAGACGACCACTGTTCCGAATGTGGTGAACAGAGAGGAGTCCGAGGCGGAACAGATGCTCCGCGATGCGAACCTGACGGTGGCTCACGGGGAAGCAAAGTATGATGACAATGTGCCGAACGGATATGTGATCTCATCGGATCCCGCAGCCGGAACAGAGATCGAAGAAGGACAGACCGTTACAATCGTGATCAGTCTTGGAGAGGAGCCGGCAACCGTGCCGGATATTCGAGGCATGAGTGCATCAGATGCGGAATCCGCACTGACGGATGCAGGGCTGACGGGAAGCGCCAGCGAGGATTACAGCGACAGCGTGGAAGCGGGCAAGGTAATCTCGCAGGGCATTGATCCGGACTCCGAAGTGGACAAGGGTACCACGGTAAGTTATGTAGTCAGCCTGGGACCGGAAACGAAGTATGTGACAGTGCCTTCGCTGAGCAACTGCACGGAAGATGAAGCGCGGCAGAAACTGGAAGACGCAGGGCTGTCTGTGGGTACGGTAGACAGCGCCAGCAGCAGTTCCGTTCAGGCGGGATATGTGATTTCTCAGACCGCGTCTCCGGGAAGTTCCGTAGAGGAGGGAACTTCTGTCGGATTCACAGTCAGTGTGGGATCAGGACCGTCCGATACTCCGGGAGGAGGCAGCAGCGGTCCGGGCAGCGGATCAAGCAGCAGCGGTCCGGACAGCAGTTCAGAGACACAGACATCACCGTGAAGGCAGGCTGTCCCTTTCCCTGGTTCGGAAACCCGGAACGCAGAGGGAGAGGACAGGACAACAGCCTGATTGACAGGAAAGTTTACAGTATATGAAGGGAAAAATTATAAGAGGAATAGCCGGATTCTACTACGTTCACGTAGTAGAATCCGGTATTTATGAGTGTAAGGCAAAAGGAATCTTCCGCAAAGACGGCATCAAGCCCCTCGTGGGTGACGACGTGGAGATCGAGATTCTGGATGAGAAAGATATGGAAGGAAACATTATGGAAATCCTTCCGAGAAAAAATGAACTGATCCGCCCGGCGGTGGCGAATATTGATCAGGCGCTGGTCGTATTTGCGGCCGCGAAACCCAAACCTCATTTTCAGCTTCTCGACCGCTTCCTGGTTATGATGGAGAGCAAGGAGATTCCGGTCGTGCTTTGTTTTAACAAATCAGATATCGTAGATGATGAGAAGATCACGGAACTTCAGGAAATTTACCGAAACTGCGGTTATTCCCTTCTGTTTACCAGCGCGAAGGAGGAACAGAACATCGGGGAGCTTAAAACGCTGCTTCGGGGAAAGATGACAGCTATTGCCGGTCCGTCCGGCGTGGGAAAATCTTCCCTGATTAATCGTCTTCAGAGCGGTGTGCGAATGGAAACGGGAAGCATCAGCAGGAAGATCGAGCGCGGGAAACATACGACGCGCCACTCGGAACTGATTGTCCTTGAAGAGGGGTCTTACATCATGGATACTCCGGGATTCAGCTCGCTCTATGTAGGAGATATGGAAAAAGAAGAGCTGAAATACTGTTTCCCGGAATTTTCAGTTTACGAAGGAAAATGCAGATTTAACGGATGCAGCCATATCCATGAACCGGGATGCGCGGTGCGTGAGGCTGTGGAGGAAGGAAAAATACACAGGATCCGGTATGAGGACTATGCGTTTATGTACCGGGAACTTCAGGAGAGAAAGAGGTATTGATTATGCGGAATATTCTGGCGCCGTCCATGCTGTCGGCTGATTTTAAGATTCTGGGAGAGCAGCTTAAGATGACGGAGGAAGCGGGAGCGCAGTACATCCACTTCGATGTGATGGACGGACTGTTTGTTCCAAGTATTTCATTTGGTATGCCGGTGCTATCATCGGTAAAAGACGCGACAGGACAGGTCCTTGATGTTCACCTTATGGTGACGGAGCCCGTCCGCTATGTGGAAGAATTTGCGAAGTGCGGAGCGGATATCATCACGGTTCACCTGGAGGCGTGCGAAGATCTGCAGGCTACGCTGGATGCCATTCACAGATGCGGCGTGAAAGCCGGAGTGACGATCAAGCCGAAAACACCGGTGGAGGATCTGATTCCATATCTGGATCAGGCGGAGATGTTTCTGATCATGAGTGTGGAGCCGGGATTCGGAGGACAGGCTTTCATACCGGAATCTCTGGATAAGATCAGAAAACTCAGAGCTCTTCTTGATGAGCGCGGCCTGCGGACAGACATAGAGGTGGACGGCGGCATTTATCAGAACAATGTGGCTGAAGTACTTGAGGCCGGAGCAAATGTGATCGTGTCAGGATCCGGCGTATACCGCGGAGACATCAGGAACAATGTAACGGGATTCATGGAGATATTGAAAAGCTATGAGTAGAAGAACTGTGATTGTAAGCGGAGGGCTTCTGGAAGAGGAATTCGCTCTGCCCATTCTGAAAAGTGAAGATACGGAGTTTATTATCGGTGTGGATAAAGGGCTGACGTTCCTTTACCGCCATTGCATCAAACCGGATTATATCGTGGGAGATTTTGACAGTGTCCCGAGAGATCTGGTGGATTATTACAGAGAGGAGATTAATGTTCCGATCCGGGAGTTCAATCCTGTGAAAGATGCTTCGGATACGGAGATCGCGCTCAGACTCTGTCTGGACATGAAGAGAAAGGAAATCTGGATCCTGGGCGGAACCGGCAACCGGATCGATCATCTCTGGGCGAATGTGCAGTGCCTTCAGATCGCGCTGGAAGCAGGGGCGGACGCGCGGATTATGGACAGCCATAACAGAATCCGCCTGATCGATCACGAGATCGTTCTGAAGAAAGAAGAGGCTTTCGGACCTTACTTTTCGCTGTTTCCACTGGAACTTCCGGTGGATGGATTCAGCATCAGCGGGGCGAAATATCCGCTGCAGAATCATTTCCTCAGACCGAGCGACAGCCTGTGCGTGAGCAATGAGTTCGAAGAGGATGAGGTGAAGATCTCATTCAGCTACGGAAAAGTGATTCTGATGGAGACAAGAGACTGATCCCTTCCGGCCGGAGCCGGGGAGCGTGAAGATAATCAGGCACCCTGCACTCTGCGGAGCCTGACGGGAAAGAGAAACAGAACCTGATCAAGAAAGAAACAAGAGGAGAATAGAGAACATGAAACTGGGAATCGTCGGATTACCGAATGTAGGAAAAAGTACACTGTTTAATTCATTGACAAAAGCGGGCGCGGAGTCCGCGAACTATCCGTTCTGTACAATTGACCCCAATGTGGGTGTTGTATCCGTGCCGGATAAGAGACTGGACGTGCTGGGAGAAATGTATCATACGAAGAAGATCATCCCGGCGGTAATCGAGTTCGTTGATATCGCGGGGCTCGTAAAGGGCGCGTCAAAGGGAGAGGGACTTGGCAATCAGTTCCTCGCGAATATCAGAGAGGTGGACGCCATCGTTCATGTAGTCCGCTGTTTCGAAAACAGCAATATCGTCCATGTGGATGGAAGCATTGATCCGCTCCGCGACATTGAGACGATCAATCTGGAGCTGATCTTTTCAGACCTGGAAGTGCTGGAGCGAAGAATCGCGAAGACGGTGAAACTCTCACGCAATGATAAAACAGCGGCAAAAGAACTGGATCTGTTGAACAGACTGAAAGCGCATCTGGAAGAGAACAAACTGGCGAAAACATTTGAGACAGATGATGAGGATGAGCAGGGATGGCTGGCAGGATATAACCTGCTGACAGCGAAGCCGGTGATCTTCGCGGCAAATGTTTCCGAGGATGATCTGGCGGATGATGGAGCATCCAATCCGGGAGTTCAGGCTGTCCGCGAGTATGCGGCAAAAGAAAACTGCGAGGTGTTCGTTGTATGCGCAGAGATAGAAGAGGAAATCTCTCAGCTTGACGATGATGAGAAAAAAATGTTCCTGGATGATCTGGGACTGGAAGAGTCCGGTCTGGAGAAGCTGATCCGGGCAAGCTATCATCTGCTGGGACTGATCAGCTATCTGACCGCGGGTGAGCCGGAGGTACGCGCGTGGACAATCAAAAAAGGAACAAAAGCGCCACAGGCAGCTGGAAAGATTCACTCTGATTTTGAGAGAGGATTTATCCGCGCCGAGGTAGTAAGCTATGATGACCTGATTGCCTGCGGATCACATAACGCAGCCAGAGAGAAGGGACTGATCCGTCTGGAAGGAAAGGATTATGTTGTTCAGGACGGCGATATCATGCTGTTCCGGTTTAACGTATAATCACAGAAAGCTCGGTCAGCATGACAAAAGTAAGGAGTGGAGACAGACATGCATTATGACATTGCCTTCCCGAATCTGGGAATCTATCTGGAGCATGTTGGGAAGAATATAGATGTTTTCGGGTTCACGATCGCCTACTACGGGATTATCATAGGCGCGGCGATTCTGATCGGATTTCTGATCGCCACATCAGAGGCAAAACGTACGCGGCAGAATCCGGAGGATTATCTGGATATGGGGATCATCGGCGTGATCGCGGGCATCGCGGGCGCCAGGATCTACTACGTTGTGTTTTCCTGGGATATGTACAAGGACAACCTGCTTGATATCTTCAACTTAAGAGAAGGCGGGCTTGCCATTTACGGCGGTGTAATCGCGGCGGTGATCGCGGTATTTGTCCTGGCCAGGGTGAAACATCTGTCGCCGTTCCAGATCCTGGATACCATAGCCATGGCGCTTCTGAACGGCCAGATGCTGGGACGCTGGGGAAATTTCTTCAACAGGGAGGCGTTCGGCGAATATACGGACGGACTTTTTGCCATGAGGCTTCCGCTGGATGCGGTGCGATCCGGAGATGTAACGGAACTGATGCGGGAACACATGGAGACGATAAACGGAGTCCGCTATATTCAGGTGACTCCCACATTTCTGTATGAGTCCGTATGGTGCGCGGTGCTTCTGATCGTCCTGGTGCTGTACCGGAAACATAAAAAATATGAGGGAGAACTGTTCCTACTGTATATCTTCGGCTATGCGCTGGGCCGTGTCTGGATCGAAGGCCTTAGGACAGATCAGCTCCTGATCCCGGGGATCGGTTTCCCGGTGTCCCAGGCGCTTGCAGGATGCGTTGTGGTATTTGCGGGAGCCGCGCTTGTCTATCTGCGCAGGCACCATAAAAAAATGCCCATGCTCAAGAGTTCAAAGGTGTATGAGCCGATGCCGGATAAGATAGAGGGAAAAAAGCCGCCGAAGAAAAAAGACCGGATCTTTAAGTTTAAAAAGTAAATTACGGAGGATGAAAATGGGAATTGCATCACTTGTACTGGGAATTATGTCGCTTGTGTTCGGAGCGTTCGGCAGAGGATTCAGCTGGGTCGGAACCGTAGTCGGGATCGTTGGAATCATTCTGTCAATTCAGGCAAAAGAGATGCCGGATCAGCAGGGATACGCCAGAGCCGGATTTATCTGTTCGGTCATTGGAACAGCTCTCAGCCTTCTGACATTTATCATGTGTGTGGCCTGTGTGGGATGCTTCGCGGTTCTGCTGTAATATGGGAACCGGATTTCAGATCGGCCCGGTTCAGATCCCATGGTACGGCATGTTTATCGTGCTAGGAATCGCTGCCGCGGCACTGCTGGGCTATGTGCTTGTAAAACGATGCGGTCTGGTGTATGACCGGTTTATACAGACCGCATGTTTCGTCGGACTTGGAGCCATGATCGGAGCGAAGATTCTGTATCTGGCAGTCTCGTGGGATCAGATCGATTTCTTGCGGATCACGGATCCTGATTACGTCAACGCGCTGATGGGAGGTGGCTTCGTTTTCTACGGCGGGCTGATCGGCGGCCTCATCGGTCTGGCGCTGTGCGGGAAGATTCTTCATATTCCGGTGGGAGAGTATGCCAGATATACCATACCGGTAATCCCGGTGGCTCATGCCTTCGGCCGGATGGGCTGTGCCTTTGTGGGATGCTGCTACGGGATTCCGTACAGCGGATGGGGCGCGGTGACATATACGGATTCCCCGGTTGCTCCTGAAGGAATTTCACTGTTCCCGGTACAGGCAGTGGAAGCCGTGCTGGAGCTGGCGATCGCTGCAGTTCTGTGCGTGGCTGTGCTCCGCGCGGTCAGGGCAGGGAAAAAGCCCCGCAGTATAGAACTGTATCTTGTACTGTATGCTGTGGTACGGTTTGTGCTGGAGTTCCTGCGGTATGATGACGCGGAGCGGGGAATTCTCATGGGGCTGTCAACATCCCAGTGGATCAGTGTGGGGGTCTGCGTGGGAGTGGCGGTTTATATCGGGAGAAGCAGGGGTAGCTATTTAATTCATTAACACGCGATTTCAAAATGGGCGAAACCAGCGGGGATTATCAGAACGTATTTCTGCGGAGACGGAGAGGTGTACGGCTTCCGCTACAGGAAATAAGTGCAGCTAAAAGTTCCGGGTGCGGACTAAATGCAAAGACTGACAGCGGAGAACTCGCTCACGCTCAGACAACTCCGCCGCCAGCCTTAACGTCCGCCCCCCGGAACTTTAAGATGCACTAGATTTCCCTCCGAAGTCACCCTCCCACATCCCCATCTCCGCAGAAAAGGTATTGAAATGGGGCTGGTTTCGTAATCCTTCAAATAGGGAAGTGAATGAAAAACAGCTGACAAAAAACAAGGCGCGGCCGGAAGATATTGGAAATTTCAGTATCTTTCAGCCGCGCCGTTTCTTCTTTTTACAGCCTGTTTGGTTGATTGACAGGAAGGTTTCTGTTGGAAACAACAGCCGCCGATGCGTTTTTCCGATCGGATGCGTCAGTTCAAAAACAGGGGACTGCGTGAGCCATGCGTTGGAGCAGGAACGTCTGAAAAGCCTTTGTTCTGGATGTTAGTCGGAACAGATGGAGTGCCTCT
>CALWBC010000083.1 GCA_944375755.1 uncultured Mediterraneibacter sp.
CTTCAGGGTAGTACGGCTGTTCATCTGCAAATTTCTTTTTTCTATCTGCAATCTGCCCGATTGACAGCCGGCTGTTGTACAACTCTTTTTCTTTTCTGTCCAGTATCTCAAGCTGATCTCCTACGCAAATGATCTTAAGGAGCGTCTGGGCTTTATCCTTCCCGGAACTCTCCATAAACTTTGGAAGATCTAAAGCAAGCTGCTCCACGAACTCATTCAGAAGCTGCTGTCCAGCTTTGTTTCCGCTTGGATCCGTTACCTTCAGAGAACTGTTTTTCCCCTTCCTTTCCACAATCAAACCAT
Organism: uncultured Mediterraneibacter sp.; assembly: GCA_944375755.1. Classification (GTDB taxonomy): domain Bacteria; phylum Bacillota; class Clostridia; order Lachnospirales; family Lachnospiraceae; genus Mediterraneibacter. The sequence continues at coordinate 304 of CALWBC010000083.1, forward strand.
TGCTCATTACGATATGTAACGTCGGGGGGATGGTGGATCCGTCTCTCTGCGCTTTGGATGGACGGTACTTTTCTCCGCCCAGTGCCCATGCGATAGAATCCAGAACTGAGGTCTTCCCCTGATTGTTGTTGCCGCCTACGATTGTCAGTCCATTGGATGTTGGTTCGATTTTTACAGCCTTGATCCGCTTTACATTTTCAATTTCAAGTTTGTTGATCTTAATACTTTCCATTTCTTATCCTTTCTGCTAAAATATAATTGGTTATTTACTGGTGCGCCTCACGCCTTGCCGGGCTTTGTGTGGCGCGCTTTTCTTTTTCCGGCCGTCTGAGAGCGAGTATCTCGCTGACCTGGGCTGTAGTAAACACTGTTTCCTTCGGCATCCCGTCGAAGAACCCTGCTATAAACATAGTCCGCGACATCTCGTCATACCTTTTGATGTGCCGTTCAATCCACTGCTTCCAATACCGGAAATCTTCATCTGTCATTCCGCTCACCTCCATTCAGATCGGTCCCGCCTGCAGCACATAGATCACCACCGCCATGATGCAAATAATCCCCATCAGGACCAGGTTCATGATCCGCGACCTCAGCAGCCGGTAGTCCTTTTTCTTCGGTTTCCGGGGCGGCGCCGGACGCTCTCTCCAGAGCACGTCCAGTTCCGGGGCTGTCAGCTCTTTTATGTCTCCCATGCTTGTCCTCCTCTCTCACATTGCTTCTCGGGCAATCCGTTCCTTCTCCTCGTCCGGTACCTGCAAGGCTTTATACAGGCTTCTCAGTTCTCTGAGTGTGAGCTTCGCCGGATCCCGAATCTTTGCGTACAATGTACTTTCCTTCATACCGGCTTTTCGAGCCACTTCCGGGACGTTTGTCCGCCTGATCTCCATCAGGTTCTTTATGCTGCCGCGGATAATGCAGTTCTGCTCTTCCGGAATGTTTCTTACCATTGATCTTGGCATCCTGTACCTCCTTTTCTACCCCAAGTCCTTTTTATCGGACACCTCATCCTTCACACTACTCAAGGAAGTAGTTGATAGATACTCCGAAGTAGTCGGCTATTTTTACAAGTTTTTCTAATTTAGGTTTACTTCTCCCTGATTTCCATTCGGAGAATGTAGATTTAGGAATACCTGTATCCATAGCTACCCGATAATCAGTTACTCCGGCTTTATCACGTAGTTCCTCATATTTTTTGTACATTAAAATATGTTTCCTCCTTTCCGAACTTAATATTGATTTTAGTTCGGAAATCAGTTATAATCTCCTTAGGGATATATTGATAGGATAATTCGTACTGATTTCTGAACTTTATGGCTATATCATAGTACAGTTATCTGTATTTGTCAAGCGCTTTTGTACAGAAATCCGAATTATTTCAAAGAAAGGAGTATTATGGCTAAAAGTGCATATGAGCGTTACTGCGAAATAAGAGATAAATTCGAATTAAAGGATTCTGATGTAGCCAAAGGAGCAGGAATTACAAAATCTACTTTTTCAGATTGGAAAGCCGGAAGATATACGCCTAAACAGGATAAGATGCAAAAGATATCCGATTATCTGGGTGTATCAGTAGAATATCTTATGACAGGTGAAGAAAAGGAAGGCGGTGAAAAGTATTATTTAAACGACGAAACCGCACAAGTTGCACAGGAAATATTTGAAAACAAAGAGCTGCGAGCACTGTTTGACGTCCAGAAGGATATGGACCCAGAAGACCTCCGGGCTTTACATAACATGGCGCTCGCTCTTAAACGAAAGGAACGTGGAGATATCGATGACACCGGATGTTAATGTAATCCTGTGGAATTTTCCAAATAACGGTAGGGAAATGGTTGTTCCAAATGAAGACGGAAGTTATACCATTCTTATAAATTCAAAGTTATCAGATGAAGGAAGACTTCACGCATATGAACATGCTATGAAGCACATAACTGACAATGATTTTGAAAAAGATGATGTGCAAACAATAGAAGCGAATGCGCATTCTTCTGAGCATCATTCAAAAGCGGAAGGAACACATAAATATGCTGACAAAATCAAGGAAATACAAAGAAGACGCTCCCGGATCAAAACAAAAATGAAAGAGGATGAAAAGAGAATTAATTTTTTACTAGATCACGGAGGCGATATGTTCTCACGAGCTGAACATTATTATCTGTATGGAAAAAATTTATGATATAATCGCTTCGGCGTTTATATAACTGTGGTGTTTCTCGGAAAATACGAGAAGAAAGAAGGAAAAAGTTATGAAAAAGAGAATTGTTGCAATCATGTTGGCAAGTATGCTGGCTGTATCTGCTACAGCCTGCGGCAGTGGAACCGATAGCAGCTCCTCTGCAAATGACACGCAGGAAACCACTGATAACGCAGAAGAATCAGATCCAGAAAAGGAAGTTACATATCAAAGCATATTGGACGACTACACCCA
>CALWBC010000084.1 GCA_944375755.1 uncultured Mediterraneibacter sp.
AAATCATATCGTAAATGTCATGCACAACACAACCGAGATCGTGGACGACCTGATGAAGATCAGCGGACCGATCCTGAAAATCGCGATCGCCAATATGCGCTCTCATGATCTGGGCGCCTATCTGAAACATCTGCAGGAAATGTTTTCACCTGCGGTAAAGGTCGTTACATCGGGAAATATCTGGATCGACTTCATTGTTCCCGGATATAACAAGGGGTCGGCGCTGAAGCACCTCATGGATCTCTTTGGCGTACGTCCGGAAGAATGCATGGCTTTCGGAGATCAGTACAATGACGTGGAGATGCTGGAACTGGTCGGACAGGGATATGCCATGTCCAACGCTGCTCCCGGGATCGCCGGCCATGCCGCCTATGTAACAGACTCGGTGGAAGAAGTCCTGGAGGATGTACTGGCCGGCCTGAACTGAATTATACGCGGAATTTCTTGTGAAATTCCCGGATCAGATCTTTTCCTCTGAAGATCACCAGCCCTGCCAGGAAAAGCAGGCTGATTCCGGAACACAGAATCGAAGGATAGGGAACTGTTATCACTCCCGCCGCCAGCAGGATAAAAGGAATCAGCCCCCACGCCCCCGCCTGAAGCAGATAGAACAGGTACTCCGCGATTTCCATCCTGCCCGCCAGGGATATGATTGTCATGGACAGCAGACTCACCAGGGCGGCGAGAGGTACCACAAAGTTCACCGACCAGCCCTGCCATCCGGTAAACAGATCCCACAGAACGGATCCGGCAGACACAATAATCAGCTGCCACATTCCATTCTTCAGCGGATTCTTTCTCTTCCGGAATCCCACCATGATGAGCAGCCAGGTACAGAATACTCCCGCGGTGACATATCCCGCCCACCATTTTCCGGGTGTGAGAAGATAGTTGAGCATCCAGCAGATCACGACTGCCGCCGTACAGGTAAATGAAAATATCTTAAGTCCCATCAGCGCGGTCCGCGCAGGCTTCTCCCGGTATCCCGGGAAATCATTTTTCTCCGTCTCACAGCGGATCCCGTCTTTTCGAAGGAGGTTGACAAAATTTCTCCGTATGTTGGAGTTCACGATTTTTGACGTCAGCCCCAGCACCAGCTCGTCCCCGTAGGAACAGGAGCACAGCTGCATCTTGTCCGTGCTGGCGAAAAAGCCGAACCTCTGAATATAACCGTCGTATTCAGAGGGCATCTGGATTCTGCCAATGTTGGAATACACCGCAGTTACGCTTCTTCCGCCGAGTGTGGTTCCTGCGAGAAGGAACAGATTTTTGATTTCCAGCGGAACCGCCCTCAGGAAGGGATTCTTCTCCAGGCGAACCAGCTCATTCATCCTCCCGGATATTTCCTCTCTTAAGGATTCTTTTCCAAACGACTCCCTCATTTTCCCGATGATATCCACAAACTGCGTCTTTTCTCCACACTGGAAGGACGTTTCGATCCAGCTCCAGAAATTTGTCATCGAACCTGATGGGAAGAAATTCCGAAGATTCACCGGAATCATAAGTGAAACCGGTTTCTTCAGGCCGCTGCGCGGCACTTCCTCATAGATGGCATACAGAAACGCCGCTGCCAGATATGCCGTAACGGACACCTGATACTCTCTGGCTTTTCGATGTACCTCCGAAGCGGACAGCCTGATCTGAGTAATCTCCATCTCCGACTGTTCCAGCCGCTCCCCCTTCAGCTGAAAAGCAGGACGTGACTTGCCGGTCCCGCGTCTGTCTCCGGTATAATACTGGGAAAAGCTGTCTTCTTCATAGTCGTTATCGGTCAGTTCCTCCCCGCCGTCCAGTTCCGGGAAGTTCTCCCCGGGATGAACGCTGATCAGATAGTTTCTGATCAGTTCCCTGAGAAACTGTACGGCGCCCGTGCCGTCTGTCAGGCCGTGAAACACTTCCAGATTCACCCTGTTTTTGTAATATGATACCTCAAAGAGAAGCTTCTTCTGATCCGGCACATAGATCCGGCTGCAGGGAGGCCTGTCCTCCTCCTTAACCGATGCCTTTATTTCCCTCGGCTCCATATAAAACCAGAACACGCCTTTGCGCAGGACAGAGAGAAACAGCGGGTACTTCTCCAGCGTCTTATCAAGGGCGCTCTGAAGCGCATCCGCCTTCACCGGTTCCCTGAGCACACAATAGAACCGGAATACTCTGGTATCCTTTTTCCCCGTTGCCGCAGGGAACGCCTGAGCGGCGTTATCCAGTTTTCTCCACCGAAGCCTTTTCTTCTCTTTCATGGATCTCCCTCCAATCTCCATGCAGAAACCGGTTAATCAAATCAAAACTTTCCTGTACGTGCAGATGGCTGATTCCCAGGGCAAAATACCCGTGAAGAGCGCCTCTGATCCGCTCCGTGTGTACGTTGCAGCCCGCTTCCCCAAGCCTTCTGCCATATTCCTCCCCCTCGTCGCGGAGGGGATCATACTCCGCTGTCAGAATCAGCGTATCCGGAAGTCCTGACAGATCTTTTTCCATCAGCGGCGCGAAATAGGGGTTGGCGCGGTCCTCAGGCGTACGTTCGTAGAGTGTTACGTAATCTTCCATTTTCACGCTTGTCAGAAGATATCCGGTTCCGTTAGTCCGCACCGACTCGTATGGAGACTCTTCGGTATAACAGCTGTTCAGCGCCGGATAGATCAGCACCTGTCTCTTCGGCGTAAAGTCTCCCGTGTCTCTTGCCCGCAGACATACCGCTGCGGCCAGGTTGCCTCCCGCGCTGTCTCCCATCACTGTGATGCGGTCCGGATCAATATCCGGCAGGATCTCCCCGGCAAACAGTGCCCGGGCCGCTGCATAGCAGTCTTCAAATCCCGTGGGGAACCGGTGTTCCGGAGCCAGGCGGTATTCCACCGACACTACCAGCCGGCCCGTAGACTGAGCCATCCGGGCGCACACTCTGTCGTAAGTTTCCACACTCTCCGTCGTCCAGCCCCCTCCATGAAAAAAGAGGATCACGGACAGATCCGGGTTTCCGGTCTCCATTGATTTCTCATCCGCGAAATACAGCCGGATCGGAACCTTATAATCCCCGTTATACACTTCCGTATCCAGCTTTTTTTTTTTTTTTCTCATGGGATCCAGTTTCTTCAGATCCGCGATCCGCCTCGCCGACTCCACATCAATATTCCCGTAGGAAAGAGCCTGCAGCAGGGCGCGCACTGCCCTGGTCATCACATTCTGCTCCACACCTGGTTCCTCCGTATATTTATCTCTGTCTCAGTTCAACCACCGCGTAGGGACTGCCCTGTGCATCGCAGAGCTCTGCCACGATTCTGTCTTCTCCCATGGACAGTCTCGGATAGATCACATCTCCGAGCACTGCGGATTTCTTGTAATCCACCCTCGCCTGCCTTACTTCCGGATCGCCCGGCAGAATCTCCAGGGCCATCTGAACATACTGGCAGTTATTCACATGCTCATTTGTATCAATATGATATTTCCGCACGGGAAACGGCTCCCTCTCCTCGCAGGAGGCCGGCAGCGCGATTTTCCGTCCCTCATAAGGCATGTCCAGGGGCTTTCCCGTCCCGTATGGTTCGATATATTCCGCGGACGGGCGGGCCGGTCTTCCCTTCTCCAGATCCATGAACACCCAGATCGAATTTGCCCTCGCAATCAGACCGCCCTGCTGATCTTTCATATAGAAATTACGGTTGCCATAGAGTCCTTTAAATTCCGTCGCAAATGTTCCTGCCGTAATCTTCTCGCCGATTTCCGGATACCGGTCCACAATGATCTGCCAGTAGGACAGCACCCACGCTTTCCGGTCCCTTTTCAGCCGTTCCATTCCCAGGCCCACCGCCTCGGAATGAAACGTACTCGCATCCTGAAAATAATTGATCAGAGCGGGCAGCGTCATTGTTCCCCTGTGGTCAATCTCACTGTACCTCACTCTGCCGCCGAATTCATAACTGTTCTCTCCGATTCTTTCCATCTTCTGTCACTCCTCGGGTTTTGCCACAAAATCATAATCCACGGTTATCACACATTCATATCTGGAATCCAGTCCCTTCAGACGTTCCATCAGCCTGAGCGGGAGTTCATTTCTCGTCTTTTCGTCATACTCAATAGGAATCACCATATCAAAGATGAGATTGATCTGTTCCTCCCCAAACACAACACGAAAGTCATGAATGCTGCAGGCAGGATCCAGATCCCGCAGGGTCTGCTCCGCGCTCTGTTTGATCCGGAGCACTCTTTTATCCTTTGTCTCGATCGGATCCATATGTATCACGAGAAAAAGATCCAGCTGCTTCGCCGCGTCCCTCTCGATCCGGTCTATGATCTCGTGCGACTTTTCTATATCCACATCATTGGGGACCTCGGCGTGAATCGACGCCATGCTCCGCCCCGGTCCGTAATTATGTACGATCAGATCATGGGTTCCTTCGATGCCGTCATAGCTCTCTACGAATTTTTTGATTTCCTTATAGACCTCCGGATCGATCGCCTCGCCGATCAGCGGCTCCAGCGTATCCTTCGCAATGCCGACTCCTGCCCACATAACGACAAGTGCCACGCCGACTCCCACAAAACCGTCAATGTTGATTCCCGTAATGCCGAAAAAGACAAGGGATACAATCGTCGCGCCGGTTGTAATCACGTCGCCCATGGAATCGGTAAACACGGCTTCCATTACTTTGGAATCAATCTTTCTTCCCAGATGGCGGTTAAACAGGCCGAGCCAAAGTTTTACCGCGATTGAAAGCAGAAGAATAATCACCGATACAAGCTGAAAATTCAGGACTTCCGGTGTCCGTATCTTTCCGATGGAATCTTTCAGAAACGTAAATCCGACCTCCAGAACAAGGAAAGACACGACAAGGGCCGCTATGTACTCGATCCTTCCGTGTCCGAAGGGGTGATCTCTGTCCGCCGGCTTCTCAGCCATCTTCACACCCACAAAACTGGTCGCCGACGATGCGGCGTCTGACAGGTTGTTAAACGTGTCCGCAGTAACGGACACACTGTGCATGGCGAGTCCGACGGCAAATTGGAGCGCAAACAAAAAGACGTTGGAGAAGGTGCCCGCGGTGCTG
>CALWBC010000085.1 GCA_944375755.1 uncultured Mediterraneibacter sp.
GTTTAATATTTACGGGTTTAACGGACTGCTGCTCGGCTATGTGGTGTATACGCTGCCCATTTCCTTTACACTGATTCACAATGCAATGGGGTATATTGACAAGCGGTTTATGATCGTGTCCCGGCTGATGGGGGATTCCCCGCTGCAGACATTCCGCATGACGATCCTGATTCCGCTGCTTGGAACACTGGCCACATCTTTTATCCAGACGTTTTTCCTCTGCTTTACGGATTTCGGAATTCCGGCTTCTGTGGGCGGTCAGTACGAGGTGGTGGCAAGCGTCCTGTATACGGAGATGCTGGGAAGTGTGCCGAATTTCGGAAACGGAGCGGTGGTGGCTCTTGTCATGATTATCCCGTCGGTGGTAAGTATCACGGTGCTTCATATCCTTGAGAAATACAATGTCCGCTACAATAAGATTTCCCCCATCGAACTGAAACGGGGCGTGAAGCGGGATGCGGTGTTTTCTGTGTTGAGCGGCCTGATTCTCGTCTGTTCACTGAGTATGTTTCTTGTCATGTTTGTGACCCCGTTTATCGAGGAATGGCCATACAGGATGAACTTTACTCTGGAGCATGTGCAGGCTGTCTTTGAGGACAGACAGCTTTACGGCGTATATATCAATTCCGTAATGGTGGCCGTGATTACGGCCCTTGCCGGAACGCTGATTTCCTACGGCGGAGCGCTTGTGACCGCGAGAAGCACAGTCAGCGGGAAACTGAAAAAGGTGATCGACAGCATCGCCCTTGTGACGAACACAATCCCGGGCATGGTGATTGGCCTTGCTTATCTGTTCGTGTTTACCGGAACTCCCCTGCAGAATACGTTTCCGATCATTATCATCTGCAACATTGTCCATTATTTCTCAACGCCCTATCTGATGATGAAGAACTCGCTGTCCAAAATGAATGCATCGTGGGAGACAACGGCTATGCTGATGGGAGACAACTGGGTGAAGACTATTATCCGGGTGGTAACGCCAAACGCGCTGTCCACACTGCTGGAAGTGTTCAGCTATTATTTCGTAAATGCGATGGTAACGGTCAGCGCCGTCATCTTTATCGCAGGGGCGCGCACCATGGTCATTACGACCAAGATTCAGGAACTGCAGTATTTTAATGAGTTTAATGAAATATTTGTTCTGTCGTTATTGATCCTCTTTACCAATCTGATTGCAAGGGCCGTATTCCAGAAACTTGCGAAGGTAAGCAGAAGCCGGCGGAATACCGCGAAAATTTACCGGTTCGCCTCTAAAAAGGCGGCGTGACCATAGAAGAACATGATATTAGAAAAGGAGAAAAACAATGAAAAAGAGAATGAATTTGAAACGGGCGGCAGCCCTCACACTGGCAGGAGCCGTGGCTTTGACAGGACTGGGATTTACAGGATGCAGCGCTGCAGGAGGCGGGGAGGATCAGGTGATCATCTACTCCAACGCGGATGAAGAGGCCATCACAGCCATGGAGAATGCTCTTGACAATAATGGATATGAAGGAAAATACATGTTCCAGACCTTCGGTACATCCGAGCTTGGCGGGAAACTGCTGGCAGAGGGAAAGAATATCGAGGCGGATATGGTGACTATGAGTACCTTCTATGTGGAGAGCGCTCAGGAGCAGAACTCCATGTTCCAGGACCTGACCTTTGATGTGGATACCATCGATGAGTTTGAGCCTTACTGCGCGCCGATCACTTCCCAGGAAGGGACGATCATTGTAAATACGGAGATGATGGAGGAAAACAACCTTCCGATGCCAACGTCTCTCAAAGACCTGGCGGATCCGGTTTATAAGGGGTTCGTATCTGTAACTGACATTTCTGCATCTTCCACGGCATGGCTTCTCGTCCAGGCTCTTGTCTCCGAGTATGGCGAGGAGGGCGCGAAGGATGTGCTTACGGGAATTTATGAAAACGTCGGCGACCATCTGGAGGATTCCGGATCTGCTCCGCTGAAAAAGGTGCGCGCAGGTGAAGTTGCCATCGGATTCGGCCTCAGGCAGCAGGCGGTAGCGGACAAGGCGGACGGTCTTCCCATTGATTATATTGATCCGGCGGAGGGCAATTTCAGCCTGACAGAGTCTGTCGCGGTTGTGGACAAGGGAGAGGATACCAATCCCCTTGCCATGGAGATGGCGCAGTGCATCATCGAGAATGGAAGAGAAGAGCTGCAGTCTTATTATCCGAACGCCCTGTATAATGGAGAGACGACGGACGCCGCGAACAAGTCTGCGAATCCGAAAGTATTCCCGGAGAAGCTGACCGTAGATCTGCTGGAGCAGCATCAGGCACTTTCTGAGGAATGCAAGGAAGCGGCAGGAATGTAACTTCCTGAAACAGTTTGGACGTGGAACTGCCGGGGGAGGATGCCCTGCGTCCGGATGATTTTTCCGGACGGGCGGTTCCGCGGACCGGACACCTGATATGAAAAAGAGAAAAAGAGGACAGAATTATGAAAACATATAAATTACTGACACCGGGACCGCTGACTACAACGGATACGGTAAAAAAACAGATGATGTTTGACCACTGTACATGGGATGATGATTATAAGAAGATCACCCAGGAGATTCGCGCGGGGCTCCTTAAACTTGCCCATGTTTCGCCGGATGAGTACACGGCAGTGCTGATGCAGGGAAGCGGAACTTTCGGCGTGGAGTCCGTGCTGACCAGTGTGATCGGAACTGGCGACGAGCTCCTGATCTGCGCGAACGGCGCCTATGGTGAGCGCATGGCGGATATCGCGTCCCACGCAGGGATTAAATATCATATCTATAATGAACATTACAATAAAGTCCCGGATGCGCGGAAAGTTGCGGAACTGCTGGATGAGAACCCGCATATTAGCCATGTTTCCATGGTGCACAGCGAGACAACATCCGGTATCTTAAACGACATCGAGGCAGTGGGGAAAGTGGTAAAAGAAAGAGGAAGAGTCTTTATCGTTGACGCTATGAGCAGTTTCGGCGGCGTGGATATTCCGGTGAAGGACTGGGGAATCGATTTTATCATAAGCAGCGCCAACAAGTGCATTCAGGGAGTCCCGGGATTTTCATTCGTGATCGCGAGAAAAGATCTTCTTATGGAGAGCGAAGGAAAGGCGAGAAGTCTCTCCCTTGATCTCTATGATCAGTGGAAGACCATGGAAGTGGATGGAAAATGGCGCTTTACCTCCCCGACCCATGTGGTGCTGGCTTTCGCACAGGCCATGAAGGAACTGGAAGAGGAGGGAGGAATCCCGGCGAGAAACCGACGCTACACGGAGAACAACCGTCTTCTTATTAAGAAGATGGGAGAGCTGGGAATTCATCCTTATATAGACAGTACGCATCAGGGTCCGATTATAACCACTTTCTTCTATCCGGAAGAATGCCACTTTACATTCTCACAGATGTATGAGTACATCAAGGAGAGAGGTTACGCCATCTATCCGGGCAAAGTGACAGAGGCGGAGACGTTCCGGATCGGAAATATCGGGGAAATTTATCCCGAGGATGTTGAAAAAGTATGCGAACTGATGAAAAACTTTCTGGAGGAATATAATCATGAAGAAAATTAAGGCAGTGATCTTTGACTGGGCAGGGACAACGGTGGATTTCGGATGCATGGCTCCGGTACAGGCTTTTATGGAGGTATTTAAGGAGTACGGAATCGAACCGACGATGGAAGAGGTCCGGGAACCGATGGGAATGCTCAAGATCGACCATATCCGCACCATGCTGAAGATGGACAGGATCAAATCCTGCTGGCTGGAAAAATACGGAAAAGAGCCGGGAGAAGAGGAGGCGCAGCAGCTCTACGGGATC
>CALWBC010000086.1 GCA_944375755.1 uncultured Mediterraneibacter sp.
CAGTCTTTCTTCCGGAGATCTGATTTTTGTGAAGACGAATTCCATTGAAAACGCGGACTTTTTCCGGAAGGAGTCAGACGGTCTCCTGGCTCTGCGGCATGCGGGAAAAATTGGTGTTCCGCATATATTGGGGACAGGAATTGACAGGGAACAGGGATATTCTTTCCTGGCGCTGGAGTATATTGAAGGTTCAGCGAGAGTGAATACCTACTGGGAGACCTTCGGGCATCAGCTGGCGGAGCTTCACAGGGCGGGGTGCCCGGTCTTTTTAAAGGAAAAGAAAACTGTTGCCATTGAAGGAAAACAGGATGGAAACAGCGGCAGAGAAAGCGGTGTCAGATATGGATTTCCGGAGGATAATTATATCGGCGCCAGCGCGCAGAAGAATCATCCGGGAGAAAAATGGGTTGAATTCTACCGGGACTGCCGGCTGCTTCCGCAGATTACCATGGCTGAGAGGTATTTTGATCCCGATATGAGGAAGAAGGCGGAGTATCTGCTGGATCATCTGGATTCTTATTTAAGGGAGCCGGAATTTCCTTCTCTGCTGCACGGAGATCTTTGGAGCGGCAATATGCTGACAGGTCCGGACGGAAAGGCATGGATTATCGATCCTGCTGTCTATGTCGGAGATTTTGAGACGGATCTGGCGATGACACAGCTGTTCGGGAGCCTTCCGGAACGTTTTTATGACGCATACAGTGAAATCAATCCCATTGACAAAAAAGGATACGGCGTAAGGAGAAAGCTGTATGATTTATATCACCTGCTGAATCATCTGAATCTATTTGGAAGGACGTATTTGAGAAGTGTGGTGGAAATTATAGAGGAATATTCCGTAAAAATCCGGTGACATGGAGGAAGGAGATCAGACATGGACAAGAAGATACGGCGCTCTGCGCATCGAGGATGGTTGACGTTTATCATTTTTCTGATTATGGCGGTTTGTCTTGCGATATTCCGTCAGATGGGAAATGTGGATGAGATATGGAATTATAATTTTGGCAGCAACATGGCTTCCGGACTGGTGCCGTACCGGGATTTTAATCTGCTTCAGACGCCGGTGTTCGCGGCGATTCACGGACTGGTGCTTGCGGTGTTTGGAAAGCAGCTTCTGGTTACAAGAGTGCTGGGAGCACTGCTGTTTGCGGGAATCTGTCAGGTTCTGTATCTGTCAGGAGCACGGATGGGAGCGAAAGGAGCGCTTCGGTGGATCCTGCCGGTTGTTTTTCTGCTTTTGTTTAAATATAACGTATTCTTTGAATACAGCTGCCTGATTCTGTTCTGTATGTTATGTGCTCTGTATATTGATATGGGAGAGATGCTCAGAATCGGAGAAAAGAATGGGGAGAAGGAGTTATCTGACGATTATTCCGTGACTGCAGATTACAGCTGTGGAAAAGGTTACGGTCACAGCGGTTATGAAACCTGGTACATACAGCTTCTGACAGGTATCCTTGGAGGAGTTGCTGTGATGAGCAAGCAGACCTTTGGAGGATTTGTGGCTCTGGCTTCCTGGATCGGTGTGGTATGGGTCAGCCGGATGCGGAAAGACAGCGGGAGAGATACGATCCGGCTTCTGTTTTTCCGGATGCTTGGCTCATCGATTCCATGTTTTCTTGTCCTTTTTTATCTGCTTGGGACAGGGAGCTGGGATGATTTCCTGGAGATGAGTGTATTCGGAATTTCAACGTTCAGCAGCAGTCTGAGTTTTGTTCAGTTTGTGACAGAAAATACGGACTATGCAGTGCAGGGAGCGTTCTGTATTTTTGTTCTTGTTTATTCGGTTATCTATATTATCAGATTCCGCAGGGAGAACAGGGGAAAGATCGGCGGGCTTGTAGTGCTGTACGGCGGGCTTGGATGTATTAATCTGTATCCTCTGTGCAACGCCTATCATCTCAACACCTGTCTGATTCCGTTTCTTCTGCTGCTTCTTCCGGCGGCAAACTGGCTGATGAGATGGCTGCCGTTCCGGCTGCTTTCAGTGGGAGCTGTTCTGGCTGCGGCGTTCTATATTTTTATATGGCATCCGGCGGACTGCCTTCAGGACAGCGTACTATTGACGGATGTGCCGCATTTTTACGGGATTTTTATGGATAAAGACGAAGTGGATGAGTATCGTGAAGTGCTGGCGGACGTGTCCGGATGGGTGGAAGAAGGACGGGAAGTCTACATACTGGATAACAGGGCTTCCTTTTATCTGATTCCTGTGAATAAATATCACAAGTATACGGACATGTTTCTCGTGGGAAATCTGGGACTGAAAACACCGGACGAATGTCTGAGGGATACGCTGAAAGGAAATGCGGATGCGGTTTATCTTGTGCCGGAAGATATGGACGGTCAATATCAGTATCCGCGATCGGCAGTTAATAATTTTACGAAAGATTATCTGCTCGACACAGGCAGAGCAGGGGGATTTATTGTATACAGGAGGTAAGGTAAGATGACGAAACAGACAGCGGAACCGATACTGTATCTCGTGATTCCATGCTACAACGAAGAGGCGGTACTGCCTGTAACGAGAGGGCTTTTTGTCGGGGAACTTGAGAGACTGATGGAGAAAAAGAAGATCAGCCGCAGGAGCAGAATCCTCTATGTGGACGATGGGAGCCGGGATCGGACATGGGAGATTTTAACTGCAATGAGCGAATCCGATGAGCGGATAATGGCAATCCGGCAGAGCCGGAACCGTGGACATCAGAACGCGCTGCTGGCAGGGCTGATGGAAGCAAAAGATATGTGTGATATCACAGTCAGCATGGACTGTGACGGACAGGATGATGTGGAAGCAGTGGAACCCATGGTGGATGCATATCATGACGGATGCGAGATCGTCTATGGTGTGAGATCCAGCAGGGAGGTGGATTCCGCGTTTAAACGGATCACTGCCCAGGGATTCTACCGGATTCTGTCCTGGATGGGTGCGGAGGTAGTTTACAATCATGCGGATTACCGGCTGATGAGCGCAAGGGCATTGCAGGAGCTGGCAAAATTTAAGGAAGTAAATCTGTATCTCCGGGGCATTGTCCCCATGGTTGGATTTAAGAGCACTACGGTAGCGTATTCCAGGAAAAAGCGAATGGAGGGAAAGACTCATTACCCTCTTAAAAAAATGTTGAGCCTGGCTTTTAACGGGATCACCAGTCTGAGCGTGCGCCCGCTGAAAATGATCGCGGGACTTGGAGTTGTGCTGGCGGCGGTCAGCATGATCGGTATTATATGGGCAGTGGCGTCGGCGCTGGCCGGAAATACGGTGGCGGGCTGGGCGAGTCTGGTCTGCATCGTCTGTTTCTTAAGCGGGATTCAGATGCTTTGCCTCGGAGTGATCGGAGAATATATCGGAAAAATTTATCTGGCGACAAAAG
>CALWBC010000087.1 GCA_944375755.1 uncultured Mediterraneibacter sp.
GATCTTTCTTCTGGAACTCGAAAATGTGAGGAGAAAGATCGCGGACGGAGAGTGGGACAGATACAGTGTGCAGGAGATGCAGAGCATCAATGAGATTCTCTACAGTGACGTCCTGGAAGAACGATACGGGACGAGCTATGCCAATCCGGCGTACACATGCGGACAGTTCGGAACGGATATGGGACAGATGCTGAGTTTTCTGTACACAGAGATGCGTTCCGGTATTCCGTATTCATTTGAAAACCGGATGGATTATCTGACGATTCTGTTTGAGCTGTTTATCGAGGTGTACAACTGCTTTGAGTGCGCGGGGCGGGAGGACCGTGAGACTGAGACCGCGGAGATCCGGGATATAATCTACTGGTATGCCAGCGACTACTGCGATGTGTTCCTGGCGGACCGGATTCTGGAGCAGATCGATCCGTCGAGATCTTTTGCGGCGGATGTGATAGAGAATGCTGATCTGGACAGCGATGCCTATCTCTACCGGTTCGGCGAATATATTACGGAAAATGAGCTGGGAACAGCACATTATCTTCGAAGCCTGCCGGAGGAGACGATCCGGAAGATGGCGGATGTCTACACCGAGGGATACCGGATCGGATTTATCAATACAGGGAAAGATCTGTCAAAGAAATCCGTGGTCAACATCCGTTATACACTTGGCTTCGAGCGGGTGATCCGGGTTGCCATCGGCAATTTCAGAAAAATGGGGCTGAAACCCGTCATCTACCGGGCCGCATCCGGTGTAATTACAAAGAGGGAACATCACAAGATCGGATATTTCGGCGGTGAGCCAAACTGGCAGTATGAATATGACCATAGGCAGGATCAGGCGCTTTTTATGGATAAGAGGTACATCGAGCGCAGACTGGAAGTGATGCGCACGGTCTATGAACAGCACAGGGAACTGGCCGCTCAGATGGCGGGACCTGCCGTGATGGAAACTTTTGGCGAGAAACCCTTTTCTCCGAAATCCGTACCGGAAGCGCCATCCTATAATGAGGAACAGAAGCAGCTGGCGATTCAGTATGACAGCAGATCCGGACAGCTGACCAATGAATATATCAAAGGCGAGGAGAGAAGTTTTACGATTGTGGCGTATCCGGTTCCGGAGATCGGAGAGAAATATCCCGAGATCTTTCGTGATGTGATCCGGATCAATACCCTGGACGCGAAGCTCTATGAGAAGGTACAGCAGACCATGATCGACGCGCTGGATCAGGGAGAGTATGTGCATGTGAAGGGCAGAGGAGACAACCGTACGGATCTCCGGGTAAATCTGTGGAAGCTTAAGAATCCAGACAAGGAGACGATATTTGAGAATTGTGTGGCAGATGTCAATATTCCGGTGGGAGAAGTGTTTACTTCGCCTGTCCTTGAGGGGACTTCCGGTGTGCTGCATGTCAGTCAGGTGTATCTGGAAGGTCTCCAGTATCGGGATCTGGAGATCACGTTTGAAGACGGCATGGTGAAGGATTACCGGTGCGGCAATTTTGAAGATGAAGCGGAAGGGAAAAAATATATCCGGGACAATGTATTCAAGGGCCATGAGTCTCTGCCTCTCGGAGAGTTCGCCATCGGGACGAATACAACTGCTTATGTGACGGCGAAAAAATACGGGATCGAGGAGAAGATGCCCATTCTCATCGCGGAGAAGACGGGACCCCACTTCGCTGTGGGCGATACCTGGTATTCCTGGAGCGAAGACATCCGTGTGTACAATCCGTCGGGCAAGGAAATCGTGGCAAAAGATAACTCTGTATCGCTGAACCGTTTGACAGATATATCCAGAGCTTATTATCAGTGCCACACAGATATAACCATACCTTATGAAGAGTTAGAAGAAATAAGTGTAGTGACAAAAGAAGGGAAACACATTATACTAATTAAAGACGGAAAATTTGTATTGCCGGGAACGGAAATACTCAATGAACCATTGAAGGAACTTTAAGGAGGTTGGCAAATGGCAAAAGTAGGAATTGTTATGGGCAGCGACTCTGATCTTAAAGTGATGAGCAAAGCCGCATCTATGCTGGAAAAACTTGGAATTGATTATGAGATGACAATTATCTCCGCGCACCGTATGCCGGATGTGTTTTTTGACTGGGCAAAGGCAGCGGAAGGAAAGGGCATCAAGGTGATTATCGCGGGAGCGGGCATGGCAGCGCATCTTCCGGGAATGTGCGCGGCGTTATTCCCGATGCCGGTGATCGGAGTCCCGATGTCAAGCAAAAATCTGGATGGTGTGGACGCGCTTTATTCCATCGTTCAGATGCCGCCGGGAATCCCGGTTGCGACAGTTGCGATTGACGGAGGAATGAACGCGGCGATTCTGGCCGCGAAGATCCTTGCGGTTTCTGATGATGAGATCCTTCAGAAACTGAAAGATTATTCCGCTGAGATGAAAGAGACGGTTCAGGGAAAAGCGGATAAACTCAATGAGATCGGATATGAGGCATATCTGGCAGGAAAATAAGCCGTATTGCAAAGCAGACATTGACAAGTCTTAAATTAAGGAGATTTTAGTATGGATTATAAAAAGGCAGGCGTTGATATCGAGGCCGGTTACAAATCAGTGGAACTTATGAAGGAACATGTGAAGAAGACCATGAGACCGGAGGTCCTGGGCGGACTGGGCGGTTTCTCCGGCGCTTTTTCACTGGCGAAGATAAAGGAGATGGAAGAGCCGGTTCTTCTCTCCGGAACAGACGGATGCGGAACGAAAGTGAAGCTTGCGATGATTCTGGACAAGCACGACACGATCGGTATCGACGCGGTGGCCATGTGTGTCAATGACATCGCGTGTGCCGGCGGTGAGCCGCTCTTTTTCCTTGACTACATTGCGTGCGGAAAGAATGAACCTGAGAAGATCGCGGCAATCGTAAGCGGCGTGGCGGAAGGCTGTCTTCAGTCCGGAGCGGCCCTGATCGGCGGCGAGACTGCGGAGCATCCGGGTCTGATGGATGCGGATGAGTACGACCTGGCCGGATTCGCCGTAGGTGTCTGCGACAAGAAGGATATGATTACGGGTGAGAACTTAAAGCCGGGAGATGTCCTGATCGGAATGGCTTCCACCGGAATCCACAGCAACGGATACTCTCTGGTCAGAAAAGTGTTTAATATGAAGAGAGAAGCCCTGGATACATACTATGACAGTCTGGGGTGCACGCTCGGAGAGGCTCTGCTGACACCGACCAGAATTTACGTGAAAGCGCTGAAGAGTATTAAGGAAGCCGGCGTGACGGTGAAGGCCTGCAGCCACATTACAGGCGGCGGATTTTATGAGAATGTGCCGCGTATGCTCAAAGAGGGCACACGGGCGGTGATTCAGAAGGACAGCTATCCGATCCCGCCGATTTTCAATATGCTTTCTGTTGACGGTGATATCGAGGAACATATGATGTACAATACATTTAATATGGGACTGGGCATGATCGTCGCAGTGGACGAGGCGGATGTGGACAGAACGATGGAAGCGATCCGCAGCGCGGGAGACGCGCCGTATGTTGTGGGCCGCATTGAAGCCGGAGAAAAGGGAGTAGACTTATGCTAGACAGAAGTGCTTCGGAAAATGGAAGAGAGAAACTTCGGGTTGTTGTAATGGTATCCGGCGGGGGAACCAACCTGCAGGCGATTATTGACGGAGTGAAGGACGGGACGATCACGAATACGGAGATCGTGGGAGTGATCAGCAATAACAGAAACGCCTACGCGCTGAAACGGGCGGAGAAAAACGGAATTCCGGGGATGTGCGTGTCGCCGAAAGACTATGAGACCAGAGCGGTATTCAATGAAAAACTGCTGGAAGCGGTTGACGGATTTGCGCCGGATCTGGTGGTGCTGGCCGGATATCTGGTTGTGATTCCGCCGGAGATGATCGAACGGTATCGGAACCGGATGATCAACATCCATCCGTCCCTGATTCCTTCTTTCTGCGGAAAGGGGTATTACGGACTGAAAGTTCATGAGGCCGCTCTTGCGAGAGGCGTGAAAGTGGTCGGCGCAACGGTTCATTTTGTGGATGAGGGAACGGATACGGGGCCGATTATTCTTCAGAAGGCTGTAAATGTGGAACAGGGAGATACCCCGGAAGTGCTTCAGCGCAGAGTAATGGAGCAGGCGGAGTGGAAGATCCTGCCCAGAGCCATTGACCTGATCGCAAACGGAAAAGTACGGGTGGAAGATAACAGGACGGTGATCCTGCCATAAGGAGCGGGAGCTTCAACAGGAGGTAAGATAGATGATGAAGGTATTGATTGTGGGCAGCGGCGGAAGAGAGCACGCCATCGCGGCAAGCGTGGCAAAGAGCCCGAAGGTGGATAAAATCTACTGTGCGCCGGGAAATGCGGGAATCGCGGAGTTCGCTCAGTGTGTGGACATCGGCGCCATGGAGTTTGAGAAGCTGGCGGATTTCGCAAAGGAGAATTCCGTTGATCTGTGTATCGTGGGAATGGATGATCCGCTGGTCGGCGGACTGGTGGATGTGATGGAAGAAGCGGGAATCCGTACATTCGGCCCGAAGAAAAACGCGGCGATCCTGGAAGGCTCCAAGGCGTTTTCCAAGGATCTCATGAAGAAATACAATATTCCCACAGCGGCATATGAGAACTTCACGGATCCGGACAAGGCGCTGGCCTATCTGGAGACAGCGAAATTCCCGATTGTTCTGAAAGCGGACGGCCTGGCCCTTGGAAAGGGAGTTCTGATCTGCAATGACCTCGAAGAGGCAAAAGAAGGCGTTAAGACAATTATGCTGGACAAGAAGTTCGGAACTGCGGGCAATGAGATGGTCATTGAGGAGTTTATGACGGGACGTGAAGTGTCTGTGCTCTCCTTCGTGGACGGAAAGACGATTAAGACCATGACAAGCGCTCAGGATCACAAGCGCGCGGGTGACGGAGATACAGGACTTAATACCGGCGGAATGGGTACGTTTTCTCCGAGTCCTTTCTACACAAAGGAAGTGGAGGAATTCTGCGAAAAATATATCTATCAGCCTACGGTGGATGCCATGGCAGCGGAGGGACGTCCTTTCAAGGGCGTGATCTTCTTCGGTCTGATGCTGACAGAGGACGGCCCGAAAGTGCTGGAGTACAATGCCCGTTTCGGCGACCCGGAGGCGCAGGTCGTGCTTCCGAGAATGAAGAACGATATCATCGATGTGGTGGAGGCATGTATCGACGGCACACTGGATCAGATCGATCTCCAGTTCGAGGATAACGCGGGGGTCTGTGTGGTGCTGGCATCTGACGGATATCCGGTGAAGTACGAGAAAGGATTCCCGATTTACGGGCTGGATGAGTTCAAAAAGCATGAGGGATACTACTGTTTCCATGCGGGAACAAAGTTTGACGGAGATCAGATCGTGACAAACGGAGGACGTGTCCTCGGTGTGACCGCGAAGGGAAAAGACCTGAAAGAGGCGAGAAAGAACGCTTACGCGGCGACCGAGTGGGTTCAGTTCGAGAACAAATACATGCGTCATGATATCGGAAAGGCGATTGACGAGGCGTAGAAGAAACAGTGAAAAAGAAAAGCAGTGCCAGAACAGGCAGGTAAAAATCAGGGGGCAGCTCAGATGAGCTGCCCCCTGTATTCTTCCGGTGTGCTCCCGTAGATCTGACGGAAGTCAGCGGAGAAGTCGTCCATCCGGTCGCCATATCCGCATTCCCTGGCAATGAACTGCAGGCTGAGACTGCGGTTTGCCAGCAGACCGGCGGCGTGCCGCATCCTGCCTTCGCGGAGAATGGACCCGACGCTCCGGCCGTAATTTTTCCTGACGAGACGTTTGATCTCCGCCTCGGATATGCCGAGTTTCTGCTCCAGATCTTCCATGGTATTCAGCGGCTCTTCCTTCAGAAGTTCTGTGATCCGGAATGTCTTCTGATCCGGACCTCTCCTGCTGTATTCTTCGGTTTCGGCGAGCTCGGAGAACATGTTTACGAATATCCGTTCCAGTTCCGGTGTCTCCTGAAAACGTCCGGATGCATAGATCTGAATCAGGGAGAACAGGTATACCTGGAATCTGCGGTTGTATAACATCGGATAGAACAGATAATTTCCCATGTCCCTGTGCCGGCCGGTCAGGAGGTGCTTCAGCGGCAGGTGAAGCTGGAAAGTGTGCGGGAGAAGTTTCCTGATATATTCTTTCCGGATACAGATGTTCAGCAGCAGGCACTTTTCCGACAGAGGCGACAGGGAGTGGCAGGCGTTCTGGTTTATGACCACGAGATCCCCTCTTGCCATATAGACCGGTGTATGATCGATTTCATTGATCAGGGAACCGCTGTAGATGTAGTTCAGCTCTATATAGTCATGACTGTGTTCCGGATAGGGCTCATTTACGTAGTGCGCGATGAGAAATACACTGCTGCTGGCAGGAAATTTCCGGAATACAGAGTGAAAGTTTTCCACCTTCAGGATATTCTCGGGGAAGGAGCTTCCCTTCTGATAGAGCTGGTCGGGAGAGATGGTTTCCGGAGCTCCGCCGCTGTATCCTGTGGAGACGGCGACAAGAGGAAGCGGATCATCTCCGGAATCATCGGAGCCGGAAGTCTCCGGATGAAGCAGCGGGGAATCCTGTTCATAGAGAGGAATACGGATTTCCACATCCGTTCCTTTTCCCGGTGTGCTCCGGTAGCTGAGCCCGTAGTCCGGCCCGAAAAGAATCTGAAGCCGCCGGTGCGTGTTGTAGATGGCAATGTGACCGCGGCTGGCGGAGCGGTCTCCGGAACCGTTTTTATCTGTCAGCAGTGTGTCAAGCTTTTCCTGTGACATACCGACCCCGTCATCCGAGATCATGATCACGGCCGCGTCTGCTTCTATCCATCCGGTCAGGACAATGGTGCCGGTCTTGCATTCCTTCTCCAGTATGCCGTGGAGCAGGGAGTTTTCTATGATGGGCTGAAAGATCAGTGTGGGGATGCGGATCTCGAGGAGACTGTCCGGAATATCCACCACAAAGTCAATGGCGTTGCCAAATCTCATATTCTGAAGCCGCATGTAGATTGTGGCGTGTTCGATCTCATCCTCCACTGTTGTAATCGTGTTTTTGCGGCTCAGGGTCAGCTTGTAGAAGCGCGACAGATCCCGGATGGCAGCAGTGGTTTCCGCTGTTTTTCCCTGCTGTGCCTTCCAGCTGATCATATCCATGGTATTATACAGAAAATGCGGGTTGATCTGCGCCTGAAGGGAATTAAACTCCGAGATGCGGAGCTCTTCGGCGGATTCCGCCTGTTCCGCAATGAGGCGGTTGATCTTCCGTACCATATAGTTGTAGGAGTCGACCAGTTCGCCGATCTCATCTACAGACTGAGGCTCGCTCATCAGTACCGGCGGCGTGTCATTTTTTACAAGACTCATCTGACGGCTGACCGCTGCGATACGCCGGGTGAATAGGAATCATATATCCTGTGCAGTCCGGAAACCGGAGTCCCCAGCGCAAAGTGATAATTGATAAACGGCGTAAACAGCTGTCTGAGATAGCTCTGTACTGAGGAGAGAAGCTGAGGCGTAAAATCAGCCCTCCGGAAAATGTGGAATACAAACAGGTTGGTCCGTTTCTCCGCGCTGATAATGTGAAGGTGCAGAGGACGGATCATGTCGTGAAGCTGTTTTTCTTTGGATTCCAGATAATCAAGAGGCAGCTCCAGCCATTCCGGCATCTGTACGATAATGGTCACAGCAGAGTGGAACACATCCGTGGAGCCGTATTTCTGGCAGTATTTTTCACTGAGCTCATCCACGGTTTCATGAACGGAGTGGTCGGGCTGAGTCAGAGCAAGAGCCAGCTGGGAACCTGCCATATTCAGACGGATATCATTGGACTGCCTGCTTTCAATGACCTGCAGATGGCGCTCGGCCGCTGTGCGGACAGCCTGCCGGATCTCGTCCAGGTCAAGGGGCTTTTCCACATAGCTGACAGCCTGCAGCCGGATGGCTGCTTTTAAGTATTCCTTGTCCGAGTAGCCGCTCATAAAAATAAAACTGGTGTCCGGAGCTGTTTCGCGGATCTTGTACAGCATATCTATACCGTTCATGCGGGGCATTCTGACATCGCTCAGTATGATGTCAGGGTGATGCTTTTCCGCCATTTCCAGGCCTTCCACGCCGTCTGACGCAACGAAAACTTCATCGATCCCCAGATCTGACCAGGAGATCGATGAAGTGAGCCCGTCGCGTGTAAGCATTTCATCGTCTGCGATTAACAATTTCATAAAATCATCCTTATCCTAAAAAAGTCACTTTTTGTCTAATTTATATAAATTATAGCAGATTATGGAAGAAAAATATCTATAAATTTTCAAGGCGTGATCGGGAAATAATACCCCTTTTCAAAAAAATTTCCTCTATATGGATAAAAATTGCAGGTGTTATACTTAAAGAAATGAGAAAGGAGGAATACGGGCGTGGCAGAAGACTATATTCTGGAATTAAAGGGTATTACGAAGATCTTCCCGGGTGTCAAGGCGCTGGACAACGTACAGTTTCAGCTCAAACGCGGGGAAGTTCACGCTCTGATGGGAGAGAACGGAGCAGGAAAATCGACGTTTATCAAGGTAATCACCGGAGTACATGCGGCGGAAGAAGGCAAGATGTACTTAAACGGAAAGGAAGTTCATTTTAAGGGACCGAGAGATGCCCAGGCGGCAGGTATCGCGGCTGTATATCAGCATCCGACTACCTATCCGGAACTGTCGGTTACGGAAAATATTTTTATGGGTCATGAGATGAGAAAACATGGCATGATCCAGTGGAATCAGATGAATCAGGAGGCACAGAAGCTTCTGGACCGTCTGGACGCGGAATTCAGTCCGACAGAGGAAATGGGAACCTTGAGCGTTGCGGAGCAGCAGATGGTGGAGATCGCGAAAGCGCTTTCCACAAAGGCAAAGATCATTATCCTCGATGAGCCGACAGCGGCGCTGACTAAGACAGAGTCCGAGAAACTGTACAGAATCGTAGATCAGCTGAAGGAAGAAGGGGTATCGATCATCTTCATTTCCCATCGTTTTGAGGATATGTACCGGCTGGCTTCCAGAGTTACGGTGTTCCGTGATTCTCAGTATATCGGTACATATGACGTGGATGGAATTACGAACGCGGATCTGATCAAGGCGATGGTAGGACGTGAGATTACGGATATGTATCCGAAACCGGACGTGGAGATCGGAAAGGAGATCTTCCGTATCGAAGGCATGAGCAGAACGGGATATTTCAAAAACGTGTCTTTGAATGTCCATGCGGGAGAGATCGTCGGACTGACCGGACTTGTAGGAGCGGGACGAACCGAAGTTATGGAAGCGGTCTGCGGAATCACGAAAGCGGATTCAGGAAAGGTATATCTGGATGACAAGCTCTGTCATATCCGCCAGCCTATCGACGCCATGAAAGAGGGAATTATCCTTCTGCCGGAAGACCGGCAGAGAGAAGGCCTGATATTAAGCTGGGGCCTTGGCGACAATGTGACACTGCCGATTCAGAGCCAGCTTGCGCGCACGGGATTTATAAATCACGCAAAAGAAAAAAGCGTTGCGAAACGGTATCTCGAAGAGGTGGATACAAAGGCGGTTTCCATCTATGACAAGGCAAGTTCTCTGTCCGGAGGAAATCAGCAGAAGGTAGTTGTGGCAAAAGCACTTGCGCAGAAAAACATGAAAGTCGTAATCATGGATGAACCGACCAAAGGTGTGGACGTCGGAGCAAAAGCCGAGATTTACGCAATCATGGGCGAGCTTGCGAAGAAAGGATATGGAATTATCATGATTTCTTCGGAAATGCCGGAAACTCTCGGCATGTGCGACCGGATCTATGTAATGTGCAAGGGACGTATAACCGGATGCCTTGACAGACGCGAAGCTTCACAGGAGAACATCCTGCAGCTGGCAATGGAAAAAGGAAGTAAGAAAAAGGAGGTGGCACAGGGATGAAACAGAAATCAGTGTTAAAACAGCTGACAAAATCAAGGGAGTTCAGCCTTGTGATCGTCCTGATTGTACTCTGTGTCGTTGCGACGATCTTTAATCCGACTTTCTTAAGCCCGACGAATATCAGCCAGATCTTCCGGAACAACGCGCTGACCATGATCATGTCGGTAGGTATGCTCTGCGTGCTGCTGACAGGCGGAATCGATATTTCCGTTGCGTCTATTCTGGCGTTTTCAGGAATGACGGTAGGTATGCTGATCAAATATGATATCATGAAAAACACATTTGTCTTATTCGTGATCGGCAGTCTGATCGGTATCATCTGCGGTGCCCTGAACGGACTCATTATTTCCAAGGGTAACGTGGCGCCGATTATTTCAACCATGGGCTTTATGTACATATGGCGCGGACTTGCATATGTTATCAGTAATAACCAGTGGGCGAGCGGCGCGGATGTTGTAGGATACAGTGATTTCGGCGCTGACGGAGCTCCGGGACCATACATTATCCTTGCGGTTGTGTTTATCGCCGGATTCATCATTATGAAATGGACCAAGTTCGGCCGTAAGATTTACGCTGTGGGAAGCAACACCGAGGCGGCCCGTGTATCCGGTATCAATGTGGACGGTGTCCTGATTTATACCTATACGATCATGGGATTCTTATCCGGCCTGTGCGGCGCGCTTTCCGTATCCATATACGCGTCGGCTCAGCCGAACATGCAGTACGGACTTGAAATGGACATCATCGCGTCCTGTGTAATCGGCGGTGTGAGCATGAGCGGCGGCCGTGGTTCCGTAGTTGGAACTTTCCTCGGAGCGCTGATCCTGGCGTTCATCACAAGAGCGCTTCCGCTGGTAGGCATCGACGCAATTGCGCAGAACATGGTAAAAGGTATCCTGATTCTTGTGGTTGTTGTACTTAATGTAGTGACACAGAGAATGATGGATAAGGCAAGTCTGGAAAGGAGGGAAATGTAGTTATGGCAGGTAAATCCGGAAGAGAGATATCCATTGCGTCTCCGAAAACTCCGCTCAGCAGAGTGCTCAGCTGGGAAGGCGCGCTGGTTGTGATTTTTATTGCTGTCAACATTCTGGGAGTTATCCTTTCAGAAAACTATACTGCAACGAATGTACTCCGTCAGATGCCCAGATACCTGGCTGAGATCTTCATACTGTTCCCGATGGGATATATTCTGATCCTTGGAGATATTGATATTTCCGTAGGTTCCATCGTCTGCTTAAGCGCGACAATGGCATGCTTCGCAGGAAATGCGGGAATGGCATTCCCGCTCGTAGTTGTGATCTGTCTGCTGACCGGAGCGGTGTGCGGAGCGATAAACGGAGCGATCCTTGCGAAATTCACCGAGCTGCCGTCCATGATCGTTACCCTTGCAACGCAGATTATTTTCCGCGGTATCGCCGAGGTTTCCATGGGAAGCGGCGGAAGTGTTTCCTATACGAATTCCGTTGATCTGATGGGGCTTGCCTCCATGGTCGGACCGTTCCCGATCGTATTCTTCTTTGTTGTGATCAGCGCGGTGATTTTCATCGTTGCCCTTTCCAAAACAACATTCGGAAGAAA
>CALWBC010000088.1 GCA_944375755.1 uncultured Mediterraneibacter sp.
AGATCTGCAGGTCCGGGCAGTGTTTCCGCCTGGATCCGGTCTCGGAGGATACCTATATCCTTCAGGCTGCGGACAGGTATCTGAGGATAGGGACAGGACCGGTTACGATTCTGTACTGCTCCGAAGAGGAGTACAGGTCGTTCTGGAAAAATTATTTTGATCTGGGTGTTTCTTATGGGGATTATCTTGAACGGATTGACCCGGAGGACACATATCTTACCCGGGCTGCGCAATTCGGAAAAGGAATCCGTATTCTCCGGCAGGATGTGTGGGAGATGATCATTACTTTTATTCTGTCTCAGCAGAACAACATTCCCAGGATTAAGAAGATGATCCGGGAGCTGAGCCGCGTGTTCGGGGAGAAAAAGGAGACGGAAGACGGGATATTGTACGATGCGTTCCCCTCGCCCGAACGGCTGGCTGCCGCTTCGGAGGATGAACTGCGGAAGATGAAGTTCGGTTACCGGAGCAGATATATCTGCGGTACGGCGGCGATGGCGGCGGAGGGAAAAGTTGATCTGAACGCGCTGGCGGATATGGAATACGGGAAAGCCAGGGAAGAACTTATGAAACTTCCCGGAATCGGCGGGAAGGTAGCTGACTGTATCTGCCTGTTTGCTCTGCATCATCTGGACGCGTTTCCTGTGGATACGCATATCAGGAGTGTGCTGGATGCTCATTACAGCGACGGGTTTCCCTTTGAAAGATACCGGGGCTGTGCGGGAGTGATGCAGCAGTACATATTTTATTATGATTTGAAGGGAGATGATTGAGTGGAAAATTTTCAGTATTATACACCGACAAAAGTGATTTTCGGAAAAGGATCGGAAAAGCAGGTGGGAAAGCTTGTCAGGCAGCAGGGCTGCGGAAAAGTTCTTGTACATTACGGGAGCGGCAGTGTGGTGAGGTGCGGTCTTCTCAACCGGATCTGCGCTTCTCTTGACCGGGAAGAGATTCCCTATACAACTCTCGGCGGTGTTGTGCCGAATCCCAGGCTTTCCCTTGTCTATCAGGGAATTGATCTTTGCAGGAGAGAGAAGATCGACTTCATACTTGCTGTGGGAGGCGGAAGCGTCATTGACTCCGCCAAGGCGATCGGATACGGCGTAAAGTATGACGGTGATGTCTGGGATTTCTATTCCGGAAAGCAGCAGGCAGAGGACAGTATCCCGGTAGGAGTGGTTCTGACTATATCTGCCGCGGGTTCCGAGATGAGTGATTCTTCCGTGATTACCAATGAAGACGGCTGGCTGAAAAGGGGATACAGCAGTGATCTGGGAAGAGCCAGATTCGCTGTTATGAATCCGGAACTTACCATGACCCTTCCGAAGTATCAGACAGCCAGCGGATGTGTGGATATTATGATGCATACGATGGAGCGGTATTTCAACCGGAGCGAAAATATGGAACTTACTGACGGTATCAGCGAGCATCTGCTGCGCACTGTTATGAAAAACGCGAAAATCCTGATGAAAGAACCGGACAATTACAACGCAAGGGCGGAGGTTATGTGGGCGGGCAGTCTGTCCCATAACGGTCTGACAGGATGCGGAACGGGAGGCGGAGACTGGGCCTGCCATCAGCTGGAACATGAACTCGGCGGGATGTTTGACGTGGCCCATGGCGCGGGTCTTGCCGCGGTTTGGGGCAGCTGGGCAAGATATGTCCTTCCGGAAGGAGCTGCACGTTTCGCGCAGTTTGCCGTAAATGTCATGGGAGTTGATCCCAAAGAGAGTGATGAGGCGACCGGGTTAAAAGGCATTGAGGCCATGGAAATGTTTTACAGAACGCTGGAGATGCCGGTGAAGATCAGTGATATGGGAATCCTGCTTACCGAGGAACAGATGAATGAACTGGCGGATAAATGCAGTCATTTCAGGAAGCGTACGGTAGGATGTGTGAAAAGGCTGACAAGAGATGATGTGTATCAGATTTACAGAAATGCAAGGTGAGAAGACAGATGAACACAGTGGAAATGATTGACGAAATTCAGAACAAAGCGCTTCACGATGAAGCATTGAGACAGCGGTTTTTAAAGATCAGGGAGGCAGAGGACGGGCTGGGTGAGTTCTGTCATCTGTGCCGTGAACTCGGATATGAGATCTATCCCATGGATGTGATTCAGGCGGGAGATGAGTTCTACGCGACCATGAAAAGAAGCACCAATGGCGGTGGAGAAAATTCACCGAAACTTGAAGGTGAGGATGATCTGTATGAGATGTTTTTTGCAAGTATTACAAAGGAGGAGATTTAAATGGAATCCACATTAAAAGATCTGAAAGAGCGAAGAAGTATCCGCGCCTATAAGCCGGATCAGGTGAAGGAAGAAGATCTTCAGAAGATACTTGAGGCGGGAACATATGCTCCCACCGGCATGGGAATGCAGTCGCCGAAGATTGTTGTAGTTCAGGATAAAGCGACCAGAGATTATCTGTCCGAGCTGAACGCAAAATATTTTCAGGGCGGCACTGACAGCGATCCGTTTTACGGAGCTCCTACGGTTCTTGTTGTGCTTGCATCCAGAGAACGTCCCACCTGTGTGGAGGACGGAGCTCTTGTAATGGGAAATCTTATGAATGCGGCTCATGCCCTGGGCGTAGGATCCTGCTGGATTCACAGAGCCAGGGAGGTATTTGACTCTGAGGAAGGAAAAGCTCTGCTGAAAAAATGGGGAATTGAAGGAGACTACATCGGCGTAGGACACTGCATACTGGGCTATCCTGCGGATGGCGCCGAACCTGCAGCAAAGCCGAGAAAAGATGATTATGTGGTTTATGTAAGATGAATGCATTTTCAGGAAAATGTGGCGAAAAAGAAACTTCAATGGTACAATAAGGAACAGCAGATGCAGGACATGTGCAGAAAGGAGAGCCCAATGGGAACATACATGGAAACGCTCGCAGGTCATGCGAAGAATGCTGCTTCAGAGGCGGCAAAGCTTGGGACAGAGGAAAAAAACAGGGGGCTTCATGCTGTGGCGGAAGAGCTTATCGCTCAGCAGGAAATGATTCTGGAAGAAAATACAAAAGATCTTGAGGCAGCCAGAGAGAAGGGGATCAAGCAGTCCCTGATCGACCGGCTTGCGCTCACGGAAAAACGAATCGCCGACATGGCGGAGGGACTTCGTCAGATTGCGGCTCTGGAGGATCCGATCGGAGAAGTGCTCTATATGAAGACACGGCCGAACGGCCTGAGAATCGGACAGAAGAGGGTACCGCTTGGAGTTGTGGGAATTATTTACGAATCCCGTCCGAATGTGACGGCAGATGCGTTCGGGCTTTGTTTCAAGACGGTAAATGCGGTGATTCTCCGCGGCGGAAGTGATGCGATTCACTCCAATCAGGCAATTGTGCGCGCCATAAAAGCAGGACTTCGCAAGGCAAAGCTCTGCCAGGATCTGGTTGTGCTGGTGGAGGACACGAGCCGTGACGTTGTAAATGAAATGATGAAGATGCACGGATGGATCGATGTTCTGATTCCCCGCGGCGGAGCGGGACTTATTGCGAATGTGGTACAGAACAGTACCGTGCCGGTTATTGAGACGGGAACAGGAAACTGCCACATTTATGTGGACGCGAATGCGGATATCCAGATGGCGGCGGAGATTATCGAAAACGCAAAAACACAGAGAATGGGTGTGTGCAATGCCTGCGAGTCACTTGTGATTCATGGGGATATCGCCTCCGAGGCGCTGCCTCAGATTGTGAAGAAGCTGAAAGATCATGATGTGGAGATCCGGGGCGATGAGAGAGCAATGGCGATCAGTGAAGAGATCGTTCCTGCATCGGAAGAAGACTGGGGGACCGAGTATCTGGACGCCATTATTTCTGTAAAAATCGTGGATTCCATTGATGAGGCGATTGCTCATATCAACAAGTATAATACCGGACATTCGGAGTCTATCATTACCAATGACTATAACAATGCGCTGAAGTTTCAGGATGAGATTGACGCGGCTGCGGTATATGTGAATGCGTCTACAAGATTTACAGACGGGTTTGAATTTGGATTCGGAGCGGAGATCGGAATCAGTACACAGAAACTCCATGCGCGGGGGCCCATGGGGCTGGAAGCGCTGACCACAACAAAATATATTATATTCGGAAACGGACAGATCAGAAAATAGCGTGTTTCTGCATTTGACTGTTATCAGAGCGTCCCGGGGCAGAAGTGCCTGACAGGACGCTCTGCTTTTTTACTAATGAAAATGAGTGCATAAAAATGAAAAATTAATGCATAAAATCAGGGGCGGAAAAACGGTTTTCAAAG
Organism: uncultured Mediterraneibacter sp.; assembly: GCA_944375755.1. Lineage (GTDB taxonomy): Bacteria > Bacillota > Clostridia > Lachnospirales > Lachnospiraceae > Mediterraneibacter. Next base: position 4,270 of record CALWBC010000088.1, read on the forward strand.
AAAAATTGTATAAAAAGAGAAAAAATATGAATAAGTATTGCATAATATGCAAAAAAGATGTATTATTATGCAAGCACATGGAACATGTAAAAGTAAGTGCGAAGTACTTTACTTCATATTAAATGTGGTATATCATAAACAGATATGAGCGGCGCAGCAGGCTGCGAAGCGGAGAATAGAATGTGAGGAAGGCGGTAGAATATGGTAAAGGCAGGAATTATCGGGGCCACCGGCTATGCGGGCGGAGAGCTTGTGAGAATATTATCAGGACATAAAGACGCGGAAATCAAATGGTATGGATCCAGAAGCTACGTAGGACAGCGTTATGCTGATGTATATAAGAATATGTTTCAGATTGTGGATGCGGAGTGCATGGATGACAACATGGAGGAGCTGGCATCTCAGGTGGATGTAATCTTCACGGCAACGCCCCAGGGGCTGTGCGCGTCTCTGATCAGCGAAGAGATCCTGTCGAAAACAAAGATCATTGATCTCAGCGCGGATTTCCGGCTGAAAGATGTTCATGTTTACGAAGAGTGGTACAAGATTGAACATAAAGCCCCTCAGTTTATTGATGAGGCTGTATACGGGCTTTGCGAGATCAACAGGGAAGAGGTGAAAAAGGCGCGTCTGGTAGCGAATCCGGGATGCTACACGACCTGTTCCATTCTGACGGCATATCCGCTGGCAAAAGAAGGGCTGATCGACATGAGTACGCTGATTATCGACGCAAAATCCGGAACTTCCGGAGCTGGAAGAGGGGCGAAGATTCCGAATCTCTTCTGTGAAGTAAATGAAAACATGAAAGCATACGGGGTTGCGACTCATCGCCATACGCCGGAAATCGAGGAACAGCTCGGTTATGCCTCAGGAGAAAAAGTAGTGCTGAATTTTACGCCTCATCTCGTCCCCATGAACAGAGGAATTCTGGCAACAGAATACGCATCGCTGAAAAAGGATGTAACCTGGGAAGATGTAAAAGCGGTTTATGACAAATACTATGAAAATGAAAAGTTCATCCGCGTGCTTGGAAAAGATGAATGTCCGGAAACCAAGTGGGTGGAAGGAAGCAACTATGTGGATATCGGTTTTAAGATCGACC
>CALWBC010000089.1 GCA_944375755.1 uncultured Mediterraneibacter sp.
TATGATCTGAACCTTATCGGAAGCTCGAGAGGTTATATTCGTTCGGGCGGTGACGATGCTGTCCTTCGGCAGGAAGCGATGGATCTGGCCAGAATGGCAGATGTTGTGCTGTATTGCTTTGGGCTAAATGAACTTGGGGATACGGAAGGGGTCGATCGAAGTCATATGAGGATTCCTCAGAATCAGATTGACCTTCTGGAAATGATGTCAGAAATTAATAAGAATATAGTTGGAATATTGAGTTCCGGCGTGGCTGTTGAAATGCCCTGGAATAACTGCCTTAAGGGGCTGCTGTACGGAGGACTGTACGGTCAGGCGGGGGCCGGAGCAATGCTTGACATTCTGACAGGAAAGGTAAATCCATCAGGGCGTCTCAGCGAGACCTATCCGCTGCGATACGAAGATACTCCGGCGTATCGCTATTTCCCTGGGAAAGAACGAAATTCGGAATATCGGGAAGCTGTCTATGTCGGATACCGTTATTATGATACAGGAAAAGTACAAGTGATGTATCCGTTTGGTTTCGGGCTGTCCTACACGGAATTTGAATATCGGGATCTTGAAGTTGCGGAAAACGGCGTTAGCTTTACTGTAACCAATACAGGAAAAATGGATGGCGCCGAAGTGGCTCAGCTTTACATTGGCCTGAAAGGTGCCGAAGTATTCCGCCCGGAAAAAGAGCTGAAAGGTTTCTGCAAAGTATTTTTAAAAGCCGGAGAAAGCAGAACGGTACATATTGACTTTGATGATAAAACCTTCCGTTACTGGAATGCTAAGACAAATGCATGGGAGATTGAAGGAGGAACTTATCAGATTATGGTCGGCTCCAGCTCGGCAGACATCTGTCTAAGTGCTTCCATCGAACAGAAGGGAACGACAGAAGTATTCCCTTATAATAGAGAAAAAATGCCGTCTTATTATTCCGGCCAGATCCGGCAGGTGGGTGATGAGGAGTATGCTGAATTACTGGGCGCTTCGATTCCGTCCGGAAAGTGGACGGGAAAGCTGACGGTGAATGACGCAATATGTCAGATGTACTATGCGAAAAGTGCGATCGCAAGACTGATTTATAAAGTGCTGACCCGAATGAAGGTGAAAAATGAAAAAGCCGGAAAACCGGATCTGAATCTGCTGTTCATCTACAGCATGCCATTTCGCTCGATTGCGAAAATGACAGAAGGAATGGTCAGTATGGAGATGGTAGAAGGAATTGTAGCTATGGTAAACGGACATTTCTTCCGTGGACTGGGATCCACTGTAGCCGGATTTTTCCGGAATCGGAGGCTGAATAAAGATTATATGAAGAAGCTTGGCAAGTAATGAAATTCTGATTTTTCTGATTGGGAACATTCGAGCAGGAGCGATAGCGGCTAATCGGAAGGCGCCGGGGAAGAAGGAAATGTAACGCCATACGGAGCCCGTTCCTTCAAAGCTTCGAACAGATGTAACAAAAGCGACAGATGTACGTGCAAAGGCACTTCATCTGTCGCTTTTTAACATCTGAAACGAAGGCTTTTCATACACTCCTGCTCCAGATTGTATAGCTTATACATTTCCTTCTTCCCCGGCTTCATCCAATCGGCAGAAATCGTTCCAGACGGGCGGTCCCCGGCAGAAAAGTGCAGGATTTCAAACGGGAGGAAGCGGTCGGAAGGTAACTGACGAAGGGAACGTTTTTAATGTTCCGATATTGAATTTGAAATCTCAGTCGATACCCTTCCGACTGTTTCTTACTTTTTAATTTTGTGTTTTTGTGATAGGAACAAAAGACGCGGCTGGTATTTTCCGACTGGATGTGTCAGTTCAAAAACAGGAGACTGCGTGAACCATGCATTTGAGCAGGAACGGCTGAAAAGCCTTTGTTCTGGATGTTAGGCGGAGACAGATGGAGTGCCTTTGCACGAACATCTGGTTCCGGCGTTACATCCGTTCGAAGCTTTGAAGGAACGGGCTCCGTATGGCGTTACATTTCCTTTTTCACCGGCGCCTTCCGATTAACCGACATCGCTCCTGTTCGAAAGTTCCCGATCAGAAAAATAAAGATTTCCATGCAACAAAACCTCCCTTATAATACTCTTATAAATACAGACACATAACGCACACTGCAAAGTACGGGAGGAGGGGTGCAGATGTACGACTATGATAACGGTCAGGAACCTGATCTGATTCGCAGGGCGAAGCGGGGGGATGTGAAAGCGTTTTCTCAGCTGTATTCCCGGATTTATAAGGATATGTATAAATTTGCGTTATACATGACGAGGCATCCGCAGGACGCGGAGGATGCTGTGAGTGAAACTGTTGTGACAGCGTATGAATATATCGGCAGACTGAGGAAAGAAGAGTCTTTTCGAAGCTGGATTTTTACGATACTGGGAAATCAGTGCAGGCAGATTCTCAGGAAAAGTCAGAGGGAACTTGCGGTTACAGCTGTTTCAGGAGAGAAGGAAAGTTGTGAAAGCCGGGTAGGCGAGCAGGAAAATGATTATGTTCAGCGCCATGACATACGTGCGGCGTTTGACACACTGGACGAGGAGGAGCGGATGATCATTGTATTTTCCGTTTTTGGAGGATATAAAAGTGATGAAATAGGACGGATGATGGATAAGAATGCGGCGACGATCCGTTCCAGAAAGAGCAGAGCGCTGGAGAAGATGAGAGTGATTCTGCAGTGAGAGGAGGATGGAGATGATGGACGAGAGGAAAGACAGGGATGTAATAAATGAAAGAGATATCGCAGATGAAAAAGATATCAGGGACGAAAGAGATGATAGCAGGACAGAGGAACAGATCAGAAACATGACAGAAGATGTTCAGATCCCGCCGTCTCTTGCGCCGGAAGCAGTGGAAAATCTCCTGCGGGATAAGGTGAAGAAAAAGAGAAAAAAGTATGTTCTGCGTTATGCCGGGGCGGCAGCGGCCTGTATCTGTATTGCGGCGGGGGCGCTGTTTTACGGTCATCTTAATAGTGAGAGCCCTTCTGTGGACCGCGCGGCAGTGGAGAACAGCGCGTCGGAAAACGGAACAGCATCTTCAGAGACTGTACCCGGACTTCAGACAGCGGCGGATTATGATGAGATATATGATTCTGTTCAGGCTCAGCAGGAGGAATGGGAGAACTTTGTGTCAGGGGCGGCAACAGAAGATTCATCGGCACTGGCTTCTGTAAGATCAGACGCGGACAGTGCTGCCTCCTATAACAGTGCGTCCGGTTCCGGAAGTTACTATTCTGACACAAATATCCGGGAAGAAGGGGTTGGCGAGGGAGATATTGTCAAGACAGACGGAGACAACCTGTACGTTGTAAGCGGCAGAATTGTTAAAATCGTGGGGATCGGCGGAGATGAGATGGAAGAACTTTCTACGATCCGGATTGAGGATCTGGATGATGTCTATGTTACGGAAGTTTTCGTGGAAGATGACAGCCTGGCAGTGCTCTATGAAAAGACGGAATATAATGACGGAGAAAACGGATATGGATATTACCGGACATATACCTGCGCGGATGTGTATGACGTGAGTGAGCCGGCGGCACCGGAGAAGCGGGGGACGATTTCCCAGAGCGGCAGTTATTATACCATGCGGGAGAAGGACGGATATATTTATCTGTTCAGTAATTTTTCGGCGGATAACGCGGCAGCCCGGTCGAATCCGGAAGGGTATGTACCGGCAGTACAGGGAAAGATTCTGGAAGCATCCGATATCTATATCCCCGCGAGAATGGTCGGGAACTGCTATACGGTGATCAGTTCATTCGCGCTGGATGATCCGGGAGATAAGACGGACAGCAAGGCGGTATTCGGCACAGGCGGAATCTGCTATGTGAGTGCGGAGAATATTTATGTGACGGAATCCTATTATGGTGAGAATAACGCGGATGTGACACAGACATGTATACGGAAAGTCTCTTATGGGGACGGAATCCTTCAGGGCGTTGCTCAGACAACGGTGGACGGTACGCTGAATGATTCATTCAGTATAGATGAGTACGAAGGATATCTGAGGCTTGTGACCACGGTAAATCCTGTCAATTCCGGAGGAGGCTGGAGTGATGGCTCTGCCCTGACCGGAGGTGTAGAGGATGTGGATACGAATTCGCTTTATATTCTGGACGAAACGCTGAACATTGTGGGCGATCTTTACGATATTGCACCGGATGAGAGTGTTTATTCCGCACGGTTTATGGGAGATACGGGTTATTTTGTTACCTTTAAACAGGTAGATCCGCTGTTTTCCGTAGATTTGTCCGATCCTGAGAATCCACAGGTGATCGGGGAACTTAAGATTCCCGGATTCTCGGAATATCTTCATCCCTATGGGGACGGAAAACTGCTGGGAATCGGGATGAGCGTGGATGAGCAAAGCGTTACCACAGACGGGATCAAGATATCCATGTTTGATATTTCGGACCCTTCCGATGTGACGGAAAGTGATTCTTATGTTCTTGAAGATATGTACAGCACCGATGTTTCTTATGATTATAAAGCTGTGTTCGTGGATGTGGAGAAGAATCTGTTCGGTTTTCTCTCGTATGGCGCCAGCAATCAGTATACCGTACTGACTTATGATGAAGAAAAAGGTTTCCGTGAAGTTTTTACAAGAGAAATGCCCGGATACGGAAGCGTCCGGGGGCTGTATGTGGATGATATCTTCTATCTGGTATCGGGAAATACAGTGGAATCCTACACTCTGTCCGGTTTTGAGAAGATTGATGATATTGTGCTTTAGATGAAAAAGATAACATAAGATGCCGGTTCCGACATATGGCGGAACCGGTATTTTCATGTAAACTTCTGTCAGCCCTGTCAACAAAATCTGGCAGAGCAGTCAGGAGCGTTCATTGAAAAACCAGAGTATTTCGTTTATAATCGAAAGTGTTGAGAAAGGAGGGCTTCAAATGACACTTTCGGAAGCTGGAAAGGAACTGGGAATCAATCTGGATGTGGCGCTGGAGCGTTTTGCGGGAAATGAAGGCCTCTATATAAAATTTCTGAATAAGATGAGGTCGGATCCGACATTTGCCATGCTGGAGAACGCTGTGGCAGACAGGGATCTCAGCGCGGTGGAGCGTGCGGCTCATACGCTGAAAGGCGTGAGCGCGAATCTCGGGCTTGATGAGCTGTCGGTGAAATGTGCTGATATTGTTCAGGCTGTCCGTACGGAAGGAAATGATGCCTTCGGTCATATGGATGCGCTGATGGAGACATGCAGACAGACATACAGTAAGATGATTTCCATTCTTGAGGAACTTGATCAGGGAGAAACCGGATGTTAGAAGAAGTGAAAGTACAAACGCAGGAAGAAAAAGATACCATACTGATCGTGGATGACATGGAGATCAACCGCGCCATACTCTGTGAGACATTTCGCGCAGAGCATGAGATCATGGAGGCGGAGAACGGCCGGCAGGCGCTGGATATTGTATTGAATCCGGAGAACAGTATTGCGGCGGTACTGCTGGACATCGTGATGCCTGTCATGGATGGCTTTGAGTTTCTGCGCCACTTTAATGATGCCGGACTGGGCGGCAGGATTCCGGTTTTTCTGATTACGGCCGACGGATCGGACAAGAGTATGCGTATCGGATATGATATGGGCGTTATGGATATTATAGAGAAACCCATTGTGCCCTATTTTGTAAAGCGAAGGGTTGAGAGTGTGCTGGAGCTGTTCCGCGCAAGAAAGCAGCTCAGCAATAAGGTGGAAGTACAGCATCTTCAGATCCGGGAGCAGGAGGAAGAGATCTTTAAACTCAACTATGCTATTATCGAGACTCTTTCCACTGCAATCGAATTCCGGAGCGGAGAATCAGGAACTCATGTAAAGCGGATCAGCGGACTGACGAGGATGCTTCTGGAGGAGCTGCGCAGGATGGATCCGGCGGAGTACGCGTTTTCGGATGATCAGATCGGGCAGATTGCCACGGCGGCGATCATGCACGATGTAGGGAAAATCGCAATCAGTGATGTGATTTTAAACAAACCGGGAAAACTTACGGATGATGAGTATGAGATCATGAAGACACATACGGTAAAGGGCTGTGAAATTCTGGAACTGATTCCGCAGTATAAGGAAAATATGCTTTACAGATATGCATATGATATCTGCAGACACCATCATGAGAGATGGGACGGAAGAGGATATCCGGATGGGCTGAAAGGGGAAGAAATTTCCGTCTGGGCGCAGGTTGTGTCGATCGCGGATGTGTTTGACGCGCTGACAAATGAACGGGTATACAAAGCGGCCATTCCGGTGGAAGAGGCAGTTACCATGATTCATGAGGGAAAATGCGGAACGTTTAATCCGGTTCTCATGGAAGCACTGAATCATATACTGGAAGCTGAAGCGGAAACTTAGGAAAGTTTCCGCTTCAGCATTTCCGGATTGGATGCATGAGACAGCGCCGCATCGGCGCTGATCTTACCGGCCTGATAAAGTTTCTGAAGACGGGTATCCATGG
>CALWBC010000090.1 GCA_944375755.1 uncultured Mediterraneibacter sp.
GGCATCCCACTCTGGAAGATAATGTGATGGTGAGCGCAGGGGCCAAGATACTCGGCTCCTTTACAATCGGGGAGAATTCCAAGATAGGCGACGGCTCTGTTGTTCTCGAGGAAGTCCCGCCCAACTGTACGGTTGTGGGTGTGCCCGGCAGAATTGTCCGTCTGGACAACAAGAAAGTACCGAGGCTGGATATGGAGCAGGTGTATCTGCCGGATCCTGTCTTAAACGATATCAAAAAACTGCAGGATGAAAATATCAGACTTCATACGGAACTGAAAGATCTGATGAAAGAATTAAGATGTCTGGAAAAGAAAGGAGATCAGGATGAAGATCTATAACACAATGTCAAAAAGAAAAGAGGAGTTTGTGCCTCTGGAAGAAGGAAAGGTAAAAATGTATGTGTGCGGACCGACAGTGTACAATTTTATTCATATCGGAAACGCACGCCCGATGATCGTGTTTGATACGGTCAGACGCTATTTTGAATATAAGGGATATGATGTGAACTTTGTCTCAAACTTCACGGATGTGGATGACAAGATTATTAAAAAGGCCATCGAGGAAGGTGTGACAGCGGATGAGATCTCAAAGAGATACATCGCGGAGTGCAAGAAGGATATGGATGCCATGAACATCAAACCGGCAACAAAAAATCCGCTGGCAACCGAGGAAATCTGCGGAATGGTAGACATGATTCAGACGCTGATTGACAAAGGGTATGCCTATGAAAAGAACGGAACGGTTTATTACCGCACAAGAAAATTCAAGGATTACGGAAAGCTTTCCCATAAAAATCTGGATGATCTTCAGTCGGGCGGCAGGACACTTCTTGTAACGGGAGAGGATGAGAAAGAAGATCCGCTTGATTTCGTACTCTGGAAGCCGAAGAAAGAAGGGGAGCCTGCATGGGAATCTCCCTGGAGCGAGGGACGTCCGGGATGGCACATTGAGTGCTCTGAGATGTCTAAAAAATATCTGGGCGAGCAGATTGACATCCATGCCGGCGGCGAAGACCTGATCTTCCCACACCATGAAAATGAGATCGCGCAGAGCGAGGCGGCAAACGGAAAGGAATTTGCGAAATACTGGATGCACAACGGATTCCTGAATATTGACAACCGGAAGATGTCAAAATCGCTGGGCAATTTCTTTACTGTAAGAGAGATCAGCGAGAAATATGATCTTCAGGTACTCCGTTTCTTTATGCTGAGCGCTCATTACAGAAGCCCGCTTAATTTCAGCGCGGAGCTGATGGAAGCGGCGAAAAACGGTCTTGAACGTATTCTGACCGCGGCGGAAAACCTGAAGTTCCTCGCGGAAAATGCTTCGACAGAGACGATGAGTGAGGAAGAAAAGGAACTTCTTGCAAAGGCTGACGCATATACGGAAGGATTTGAGCGCGCCATGGACGATGACTTCAATACAGCAGATGCCATCGCTTCTGTATTCGAGCTTGTGAAATACATCAATACCACGGCGGACGGTACAAGATCAAAAGAATATCTTGACAGTCTGTACGAACGTCTCTTTAAACTGACAGACGTACTTGGAATCATTATCGAGCCGAAGAAAGAAATGCTGGATGAGGAGATCGAGGCCATGATCGAGAAACGTCAGGCCGCAAGGAAGGAGAGAAACTTCGCGCTGGCTGACCAGATCAGAGATGAACTGCTCCAGAAAGGAATTATTCTGGAAGATACCCGGGAAGGAGTAAAATGGAAAAAGGCGTAGAGTTCGGATTTGAACATTATATGGATATGATTCCGGGGATGGAACACATTGATCCCCGGATGGCGTCTCCGCTTGTTCTGGCGTATATCGGCGACTGTGTGTTTGACCTGATTATCAAACTCAGAGTAGCGGGAAAGGGAAGCAGACAGGTACACAAGCTTCATGAGGAGACAAGCCGGTATGTGCAGGCATCTGCCCAGTCCTATATGATGCGGTCCATGCAGGAGCATCTGACAACGGAAGAGCATGCGGTGTACCGGAGAGGAAGAAATGCGAGGAGTGTTTCTCCGGCCAAGAATCAGTCAATTACAGACTATCGGAGAGCGACAGGATTTGAAGCGCTGATCGGTTACCTGTATCTGAAGGGCGAATACGCGCGGATCACGGAACTGGTAACCATCGGACTTGAGAGCATGGAGCGGAAAAAAGAGGAAAAGGAAACGGAAGATGCGGGACAATAAGACAGAGAAACATGCGCGCGGCAGGAACCGCGATCAGAAAAACTGGAAAGAACAAAACAGGGAATATGATGCTTTTGATACGGATGACAGCAATGGACATACGCTTGTGATCGAAGGGCGCAATGCGGTGATTGAGGCGTTTCGTTCCGGGAGGACGATTGACAAGCTGTTTGTTCTTGACGGATGTCAGGACGGGCCTGTGCGGACCATTGTGCGTGAGGCGAAAAAGCATGATACGATAATTACATTTGTAGGGAAAGAACGGCTTGCCCAGCTTACCCAGACCGGGAAACACCAGGGAGTGATCGCCTACGCGGCAGCCTATGATTATTCCAGTGTGGATGCCATGCTGGAACTGGCAAAGGAGCGGGGAGAAGATCCGTTTCTGATCCTGCTGGACGGAATCGAGGATCCTCATAATCTGGGAGCCATTATCCGGACCGCCAATATTGCCGGCGCCCACGGCGTGATTATTCCGAAGCGCCGGGCAGCAGGGCTTACAGCCACCGTGGCAAAAACTTCCGCCGGAGCACTTAATTATACTCCGGTGGCGAAAGTAACCAATCTGGTAAAGACGATGGAAGAGCTGAAGGAGAAAGGCCTCTGGTTCGCATGCGCGGATATGGATGGAGAGTCCATGTACGGACTGAATCTGACCGGTCCCATCGGCCTGGTGGTCGGAAGTGAGGGAGAGGGTGTCAGCCGTCTCGTGAAAGAAAACTGCGACTTTACGGCTTCCATACCGATGAAGGGGCAGATCACATCGCTGAACGCGTCCGTTGCCTGCGGTGTGCTGGCTTATGAAGTAGTCCGTCAGAGGCTTCAGAAAAAATAACGGTTAATGACAGGTGGATTTATGAATAAATATGAACGTCTGACAGATGAGCAGCTCATACAAAAGCTCAGAGGCGGAGAGCGGGAGATTATGGATTATATTATGGACAAGTACAAATCCATGGTTCGTAAAAAAGCACGCGCAATGTATCTTCTGGGCGGCGAAAATGAGGATCTGATCCAGGAGGGGATGATCGGCCTGATCAAGGCGGTCCGGGACTATGATGCGGAACAGGGATCTTCATTTTCCAGTTTCGCGGAACTGTGTGTGTCACGTCAGATGTACAGCGCCATAGAGGCTTCCAGAAGAAAGAAACATCTGCCGCTTAATTCCTACATTTCTCTTTACGAAGAGAGCGAAGACAGCCATGACGGCAAGAAGATGCCGCTGATCGATACGATTGAGCCGGCACAGGAGACAGATCCGGAAGCACTCTATTTCAGCAAAGAATATACGGAAGCATTTGTGGAGCAGCTCAACGGAAATCTGAGTCAGCTGGAACGAAATGTCCTCTACCTTCATCTGATGGGAACGGACTATCGGAAGATCGCGGATCTTCTCGGAAAAAGCCCGAAATCAATTGATAACGCGATTCAGAGAATACGCGGAAAGGCAGAGAAGATGCTGCACCGTTCCAGGTGACGGAATGAAATAAAAGGATTCCGTGAAAAAGCAGAAGTAACAAAATATAACAACGAGCGGACATGTAAAGGTCAGAACTGGAGACAGACAGATGAAAAAGAGTAGGAATTATGTGCTGGCAGGAATTGTTTTTGTCCTGACAATGGTGATTATAAATGCAAGCGCGATTATCCTTTCGATTCTTACCGTATTTGCAGGGACGGTAATGCAGGGCGTGCAGGGAGGATATGATGCCGCGCAGTTTCTGATGGAGAATTCAAATTTTTATTCCTGCCTGATTTATGTAATAACAGGAAGTGTCTTTCTGTTGTGGTATTATTTCGCATTTATTGACAGAAAAGGTCTGTCGGTTTATATGAAGGAACAGACGCGCAGAATCCGGCCGGCTACATTCGGGTGGCTTCTTCTTCTCACGCTGGCAGTGCAGCATGCGGTATCGCTGATCCTGACGGCGGTCGCCCTGCTGCTTCCGTCATCCATGGAGACTTATAATGAGATGATTGAAATGTCGGGGGTGTCGGACTATTCTCTGCTGTGGGCGGTGGCAACGATGCTCCTGCCTCCGATTGTGGAGGAGACAATCTTCCGGGGACTGATCTATCAGTACTTAAGGCGCGCGGGAGCCGCTTTTCTGGTGGCTGATCTGGTACAGGCGGTTCTTTTCGGCATATTTCATATGAATCTGGTGCAGGGGATTTACGCGGCATGCCTCGGATTTCTTCTGGGATACCTGGCTTACCGCTATGACAGTATTCTGGTTCCCATGGCAATGCATGCCATGTTTAATCTATGCGGTACCGTGGTATCAGAACTGGAGAACAGGTTTTTCCCGGACGCACTGGTCGGGCTGCTTGTTCTGATCAGCATTCCGGTGCTGGTGGTTCTGCTCAGAATGATTTACCTTGATTCTCAGGAGGGAAAAAGATGAGATTTGTGATACAGAGAGTGACAGAAGCTTCAGTTGAGATTGACAAAGAGACAGTCGGAAAAATAGGGAAAGGTTATCTTGTCCTGATCGGAGTCTCTGACAGCGACACAAAGGAGACAGCGGACAGACTGGTGAAGAAAATGATCGGCCTGCGCATTTTCGAAGATGCGAACGGTAAGACCAATCTTTCACTGGCGGATGTGGGCGGCAGCCTGCTCCTGGTGTCTCAGTTTACCCTGTACGCAAACTGCAGAAAGGGAAACCGCCCCAGCTTTATCGAAGCGGGAAGCCCCGATAAGGCCGAAGCACTTTATGAATATATTATTGAAGAATGTAAAAAGTCTGTCCCTGATGTGCAGACCGGAAGGTTTGGCGCGGAGATGGCAGTCAGCCTGGTCAACG
>CALWBC010000091.1 GCA_944375755.1 uncultured Mediterraneibacter sp.
AGGGCGCTTAGTGAAACTTGGAGTTCCGTGGAGGGGCGTTGGGGCAGACGGTGAGATTGTCTGAGCGAATGCGAGTTGCTCACCGTCTGTCCCTGTTTTTAGTCCGTCCCCGGAACTCCTTAGTTTCTCTTAGCTTCTGGAGCGGAAGCCGAACACAGTCTCCACCCTTGCAGAATATGTTTTGGAAGGCCACCCCTGTTTTCGGAAATATCGTCTCAAAAAGTCAGCGAACCTAATCAACTAAATAGCTGTAATAAAAAATGTTAAAAAAATGAAAAAAAGGTGTTGACTTTTATATACCCTTGTAGTATAGTACTTATTGTTCCGGTCAACGGAACACACGAAATGCGACAGTGGCTCAGTTGGTAGAGTACGACCTTGCCAAGGTCGGGGTCGCGGGTTCGAACCCCGTCTGTCGCTCTTCAAATATTTTGAGCTGGTAGCTGCTAAAATAAGAATCTAAGTTATTAGGTGATTATTTTAGCAGCTACTTTTATATACGGATATATCGGCAATGAGAATTACTTTGATCGCGGCAGGGCTTCTGCCGGGATCAGGGGACATATTTATCGCTGTGGAGGAAGACGCTATGAAAAAACTGACTGTAAAAGAAATCCTGGCGGTTGCCAGTATGCTGTTCGGAATGTTTTTCGGAGCGGGAAATCTCATATTCCCGGTATCCATGGGACAGCTTGCAGGAAGTAATATGTGGCAGGCTGCCGTGGGCTTCCTGATTACCGGTGTGGGGCTGCCCCTTCTCGGAGTTGCCGCTCTGGGAATCAGCCGGAAAGAAGGTCTGCTGGAATTGAGCAGTATGGTAGGAAAGCGCTACGGACTTTTGTTTACCTGTGCTCTGTACCTGACGATCGGACCTTTCTTTGCGATTCCTCGGTGCGCAACGGTATCCTACACAGTGGGAGTGGAAGGGATTGCCAGGGGTGCTTCCCACACGGCGGGACTTGCCGTCTTTTCTCTGATTTTTTTCGCGCTTGTACTGTTCTTTTCACTTCGTCCGGGAGAAATTATGACCTGGATCGGAAAAGTCCTGAATCCGCTGTTTCTGGTCTGTCTGGGAATTCTTCTGATCCGGGCTCTGATCTCGCCCGGCGGGGCGATCAGCGCAGTCCGTCCCCAGGCCGGATATGCGGATCAGGCGTTTTTTACGGGACTTCTGGAAGGGTATAATACAATGGACGTGCTCGCCGGGCTGGCGTTTGGAATCGTGGTTGTGGAAGCTATCCGCGGACTGGGGGTCAGTGAACCGGGCGAGACGGCAAAAAGCACGGTGCGTGCCGGAATTTTCAGTTCTCTTCTGATGGCTCTGATCTATCTTCTTGTTACCGTTATGGGAGCTCAGAGCAGAGGAATCTTTGATACGGCGGCGAACGGCGGACAGGCGCTCTCCCAGATTGCAGACTACTATTTTGGCAGTGCCGGGGCATTGATTCTTGCTGCGACTGTGACGGTCGCGTGTCTGAAGACTGCGGTGGGACTGATCACAAGCTGCGGAAGAACATTTGTAAAGCTGTTTCCCGGCGGGCCGTCATACCGGTTCTGGGCTGTTGCGTTTTCCCTGCTGTCTTTCGGGATAGCCAACCTGGGACTGGACACGATCATTGATTATTCGATGCCGGTACTGATGTTCCTGTATCCTCTTGCCATTACTCTGATTGCGCTGACATTTCTCTCGGGAATATTCGGCGGGGATCAGGTGGTTTTCATCTGGACGACCGGTTTTACTGCGGCGGGCGCTCTGTTTGATTTCCTGAGAGCTCTCCCGGAAGGGTTGAGAGACGGCAGCTGGATCGGAAGGGCGGCCTCTTTTGGAGCTGAAATTCTTCCGTTCTCAGAGATTGGTTTTGGCTGGGTCTGTCCGGCGCTGATGGGGCTGTTTATCGGACTGGTACTGCATTTTATTAAACAAAAAAGAGAACTGTTTTCATAATGAATGTGATTGCAGGACAGTGCGGCGCTATGCTATACTGTGAATACTGACAGGATCAAACGCTGCCCCGTGTATCATGCCGCGGCGGATAGGCGGACAGCAGGAACAGCAGTGGAATGACAGAGGAGAGACAGATAGATGGAAAAGATAAAGATCGGCCTGCTTGGCCTTGGAACAGTTGGAACAGGTGTGTACAAGCTCATTCAGATGCGTTCGGACATAATGGAGAAAACGATCGGCGCGCAGATGGAGATCAAGAAGATCCTGGTGCATAACCGGAACAAGAAGAGGGAAGGCGTAGATGAAAGTCTTCTGACGGATAACTGGAAAGAAATCGTAGAGGATGATGAGATTCAGATCATTGTGGAGGTGATCGGGGGAATTGAACCGGCGAGGACGATGATTCTGGAGGCGCTCCGCGCGGGCAAAAATGTGGTTTCCGCGAACAAGGATCTGATTGCGGAAGAGGGACGGGAGCTTCTGGATACGGCAGCGGAGCATGGAAAAGATTTTCTTTTTGAAGCAGCTGTAGCGGGAGGAATCCCGATTATCCGTCCGCTGAAGCAGTGCCTCGCGGCAAATGAGATTTCGGACATTCTTGGAATTGTCAATGGAACGACCAACTATATTCTGACGAAAATGACGGAGGATGGCATGGAGTTTGCGGACGCGCTGCGGCAGGCTCAGGAACTGGGATATGCGGAGGCGGATCCGACAGCAGATGTGGAAGGACTGGATGCCGGCAGAAAAGCAGCGATTATGGCGTCCATCGGTTTTCATTCCAGAGTTGTATTTTCTGATGTTTATACGGAAGGAATCACGAAGATTACAGCGGCGGACATTGCATATGCGAAAGAGTTTGACAGTGTGATCAAGCTGCTTGCCGTGGCGAGAAACACAGGGGATGGAATCGAGGTCGGGGTCTATCCGATGATGCTGCCAAAGGATCATCCGCTATCCTCCGTCCGTGAGTCGTTTAACGCGGTATTTATCCATGGGGACGCGGTGGATGATGCCATGTTTTACGGAAGAGGAGCGGGTGAAATGCCTACGGCCAGCGCGGTGGTGGGTGATGTGATTGACGTTGCCCGTGACCTGGCATATAACTGCACAGGCAGGATCAGCTGTACCTGTTACCGCCAGATCCCGGTGAAGGATTTCGGTGAGGTTGAGAACAAGTTCTTCCTCCGGATGCAGGTTGAGAACCGACCGGGTGTTCTGGCGAAGATCGCTCAGGTGTTCGGAGAGCATATGGTCAGCATTGCCAGAGTGGTGCAGAAGAACGCGGAAACGGATTCCGCCGAACTTGTGGTTGTGACGGACCGGGTCAAAGAAAAGCATATGAAAGACGCGCTGGATAAACTCGGAGAGATGAACAGTATCTTCGAAGTAAGCAGTGTAATCCGCGAATACTGAAAATCCGCGAGTACTGAAAGCTCTGTTTCTGACGGCAGCCTGAAAGAGAAATCCGGCGGCAGGATTGTAGACGGGAGAAG
>CALWBC010000092.1 GCA_944375755.1 uncultured Mediterraneibacter sp.
GCTTCTCCTCCGATCAGACCGCCCATAGGCTTGTTCGGAGTATTGAGCGGTGAACGTGCCGCTTCCTTCATGATCTCCCATGCATGATTCATACGGGAGAGGGCAGTTTTGTGGGAAATTTCGGAGAGATTACATTCCCTTCTGAGCATGATCTCCGAGATGGGCAGGCGGTATCTCAGGCAGAGTTCTGACAGTTCTTCTGCGCTTCTGAAATTTATTTTTTCATCATTCATGTGACATTTCCTCCTCTGACTGTATCAGCATGACATCCCTGACAAAACTGTTTTCACGGATTTCCCGGACGGTTTCCGGCGGGATTCTTCCATCGGACTCTACGATGCTGTATGCCGTGGAGCCCTTTTCTTCCCTGTAGAGTTTCATATATGCAATATTGACATTCCGTTCGCTGAGACAGCGGGTGATATGTGCAACTACCCCCGGTTTGTCCTGCTGCACTACAATCAGCGTGCCATATTCTCCGGAAAAATCCACCTCCACCTGATCGATCCGGGTGATGCGCACCTTTCCGCCGCCTGTGGATTCTCCACGAACAGTAAGAATGCGGCCCTGACTGTCTTTCATACGGATGTCCACTGTGTTCGGATGAACTTCCGTCTCCCTTTCATCTGTTGTAAAAGTGTAGTTAAGACCGGTTTCATCCGCAATTTGATAAGAATCCGGAATGCGCCGGTCATCGGGAGAAAATCCCATGATTCCGCCCAGAAGTGCCCGGTCGGTTCCGTGGCCGCGGTAAGTTCTGGCAAAAGAGCCGTAGAGAGTAAAATCCACTTTAACAAGCTTCCCGTTCAGCATTTTCCGGGCGAGGAGAGCGATCGCCGCCGCGCCGGCCGTATGTGAACTGGAAGGCCCGATCATATTCGGGCCGATTACATCAAATACACTGATAAATGACATATGGTTCCTCCTGTCCTGTATTCAGCATTTGTAGTATATCATGAGGATATACTCTTTTCCAGAAAAACAGAGTGGCAAATCCGTATTGTTTCAGTGGAATTCCGGTGATATATTATATGGGAAGCATTCTCTGAATGAGAAGAATGCAAAAACCATACAAAACAGACAGGCGGAGAGAAAGATGGATGACAAAGCAATCGTAAACATGGCGGTTCTTGCCGGAGAAATCATGCTCCGTAGCGGAGCCGAGACTTATCGCGTGGAAGATACCATCAAGCACATACTGGATACTGCGCCGTCAAAAGACGGTGCAAAGACAGAGGCACTGGTCATGCTGACCGGGATCATTGTCACGATTGACCGCCCGGGACAGGAAGCGGTTACTGTGATGCACCGGGTCCATGACCGGGGAACCAATATGCACCGGATCGTGGAGGTCAATGAAATCTCAAGAAAATACTGCGCGGGAGAGCTGACTGCGGAAGAAACGTGGAAGCGGCTGAATGAAGTCAGAGGAAAACAGTATACGGTTCGGATTTACAATCTGGCTACCGTACTGGTTCCGGCCGGGTTTGCGCCCCTTTTCGGCGGAGGATTCCGGGAGATCTTCGCGTCTGCCGCTGTCGGAGCAGTTCTGGCGGTACTCATGACATTAGGCAAGCGTGTGCGGATCAGCAGTTTTATCTTGAACGTGATCTGTTCGGCCGGTATTGCAGTTACAGCACTGCTTCTTCGGGGACAGATCCCCTCGCTGAACATGGACACGGTTATCATAAGCGGCATTATGCCTCTCGTTCCGGGCGTTGCCATCACAAACGCTATTCGCGATACGCTGCGGGGAGATTATATTTCCGGAGGCGCCAGAGCTCTGGAAGCTTTTGTGACCGCGGCTGCGGTGGCCATTGGAGCCGGAGCGGGTATGGCGCTGGCCGGTATGTTTCTGCAGGGAGGTGGACTGTGATGTCAGAACTGATACTTGTAATTGTCAGCTGTTTCGTGGCGATTTCCGGATTCGCCGTACTGGTGGAGACGCCGCGGAAATATATTTTCCAGGCCGGCATTGCGGGGGCGGCCGGGGGAGGCGTTTACTTCTTCAGTGTACAGCATGGACTAAATGTAGTGCTTTCGTCTTTTTTCTCCGCTCTGGTAATCGCGTTTCTTGCCCATATGTTCGCCCGCATCTTCAAGGCGCCGGTTACTGTGTTCCTGATCGCGGGAATTCTGCCTACCGTACCTGGAGCAGGAATGTACCGGACTGTTTACAGCATAATTCAAAATGACAGAGCAGGCGCCTCCTACTATTTGCTCCAGACTCTGGAAATCGCAGGGGTGATAGCCCTTGCCATATTCATAGTGGATGCACTGTTCCGGATACGTGTGCGCAGATGAAGGGATCAGCTGTTTTGTTCATTAAGGGGAAGTTTTCTGATGGAAACAGAATTCAGATATGACGAATTTTTCATACAGCTGACGTTCAAAAACAGGGGACTGCATCGCCATGCTGAGCCCACTCCTTCGACTCTTCGAATGAATGTAACAAGACCGCAAAATGGTCGTGCAGAGGCACTCTCATT
Organism: uncultured Mediterraneibacter sp.; assembly: GCA_944375755.1. Taxonomy (GTDB): domain Bacteria; phylum Bacillota; class Clostridia; order Lachnospirales; family Lachnospiraceae; genus Mediterraneibacter. The sequence goes on from CALWBC010000092.1 coordinate 2,490, forward strand.
TTACGGTCTTTAACATTC
>CALWBC010000093.1 GCA_944375755.1 uncultured Mediterraneibacter sp.
CCACTATCTTGACGAGGACTGCCATGAGGCAAGCATTCCGTATGAGGAGATTCTTCCGCTTCTGGTTGAGGAAGGATTTGACGGATATCTGATCTGTGAGTACGAGGACGAGCTCTACTGCGGAGGAACGGAATTCACAAAACGCCAGATGATTCTGGAGAAGAAAGTACTCGGCATTCAGTAAAACGGCAGACATATAAAATAATTATACTGGAACAGGATGCCGCCGAAAAAGGCAGCCTGTGAAAACCAGTCAGTGAAATAGCAGTCGACAAATGACAACAGATCGAATGAGAGAGGAGGAAATCTCATGAGCAACAGTGCTTCAGCCTCCACAGGGAGACTCAGCAAGAAAACATTATTCGCCTATGGATGCGGCGATTTCGCAAGTAACCTGACAAATACATTTATGGGAAGCTATCTTTCCATTTTCTACACCGATGTGGTAGGACTTGCTCCGGCGGTGGTATCTGTCATCCTGATTATTGCCCGTATTTGGGACGCTGTCAACGACCCCATGTTCGGCGCGATCGCGGAGCGAACCAATACGAAGAAGGGAAGGTTCCGTCCTTACATCTTTTATTTCACGCCGTTCCTGGCACTGGCGGCTGTCCTGACATTTACAACGCTGGGAGGAAAAGGCGGAGCTATTTATGCGGCGATTACATACATTGCATACGGCATGCTGTATACAGTGGTTAACCTGTCATACGGATCTCTTTCAACTGTTATGACAACAAATCCGGAAGACATCTCTCAGCTGACAAGCTGGAGAATGATGGGAACAAACTTAAGTTCCGTTATCCTGTCCGCGCTTTCACCGGTGATTATGGGAGCAATCTCGGGAAGCGATACATTTACGGATCGAAGCTACTTTATCACAATACTTATTTACGCGATTTTCTCAATTCCGCTGTTCTACTTCGTGTATGCGAACTGTAAGGAAGTAGTGAAGCCGGTTAATGAAGGTCAGAAAGTGCCTCTTTCCATGAGCCTGAAAACGGTTGTGACGAATAAACCGCTGATGCTTGTATTTTTGATGATGATTTTTGCCATGTTCGCGTTCTTCGGACGGATGGGAGTTGTGATTTACTATATCATCTATGTAATGCAGAAACCGCAGTATATCAGTATTTTCATGTCCCTGCCTTCCATTATGACAATCATTGGTATCATTCTGACGAAAAACTACATTGTCAGATGGGGGAAGAAGAAAGTGACGGCAATCGGATATATCGGCGCGGGAATCTGTCTGATTCTGATCTACTTTGTAGACCCGACGAATCTGGCACTGATGCTGATTCTTCACGCACTGTATGGTTTCTTCTGCTTCAGCTTCCCGATTCCGATGTCCATGATACCGGAAGCCATCAATTATCAGGAAGACCGCGTGGGAATCCGTACGGACGGTCTGGCATATGCCGCAACCTCTCTTTCTACGAAAGTCGGCAATGCATTTGGTCCGGCGATCGCCCTGCTTATCATGGGAGCGTTCGGATATGTACAGAATGCGCAGCAGACTGCAGAAGCAATGCAGGGAAGTAGCCTCGCCGCAACTCTGATGTTCGGCATCTGTTATCTGCCCGCCCTGAGCCCGCTGTTCTTCTATCCCCTGAACGCAGAGAAGAACGCTGAGATACAGGCAAGCCTGGATCGGAAGAGAGATGCTCATCAGGCAGAACTGGCGCAGAAAAATAAATAATGCTGTAGTCATACTGGTCCGTCTTTCGGAGCTGTCGGACGGCGGACCGGTGTGAACAAATCGTTGAGGAAAAAGGAAAGGAATCACAGATGTATATTTTAGGATTATCATTCGGAAGAAAAAACGGGAATACGGATATTCTTGTAAAAGAAGCGCTCTACGGAGCAAGAGAGGCTGCTTCTGACGCAGAAATAAAATTCATTAATACAAACCGTCTTAAAATCGGACGCTGTATCGGATGCGGCGCCTGTTCTACAAGTCTTGAAAAAGGCGGAGATAACGACTGTGTTATTAAAGATGATTTCCAGATGCTGGAAGACGAGGTTCGAAAAGCAGACTGCCTGGTTGTAGGCGCTCCTGTATATGTCCTCCAACCGGTTGGTCAGTATAAAGACTTTGTGGATCGGTTTTCATGCCGCCACGATGTCTCGGCGATCAACTGGGTTCTTGATAAAAGGAGAAGAGGGGAGGCGCCGGGTGATCCCGACGCATTCCCTCAGGAAAGATTAAAGAGACGTACCGTGTCTTATATCTCGGTGGGCGGTGCCACCACACAGAACTGGGTATCCATGGGAACTGCAACTATGCATCTCTTCGGATTCCCGCCTATGATGAAAGTAGTTGGCAACTATGATGCCCACAACATGGGAACAACAGGAAATCCCTATCTGGATGAGAACCTGATCAACAATATGCATGAGATGGGAAAACGCACGGTGGAAGCTTACTCCATGGACGATAAGGACATCAAGTGGTTTGACGCCCAGGGACAGGGAACCTGTCCGGTCTGCCACCAGAACCTGCTCATGGTAAATGGAACGACCACGGTAGAGTGTCCGATCTGCGGAATCGAAGGAAAGATTTCCATTGATGGAGAGAAACTGAATGTGACATTCTCGGAAGAACAGCAGGCACGAGCAAGAGGAACCTTTGCGGGACTCCGCGAACATACGGTGGAGATCCAGGGATTCGGCGCGATCTGCGGCCCGAAGATCCAGGCAAATAAAGAATTCCTTGAGAGACAGATGGATCGGGTTAAAAATTTCGATAAATATATCAATGAATAAAATCTGAATTTTTCTGACTCTTCCGATGGACCTGATCGTCAGAGAAAGATAGACAGGGAGGCCTGCAAAGAATAGAAGCTTTGCGGAAAGACAAAATTGGAAAAAAGACAGGATTGGAAAGTAAAAACAAAAAAATCCTGTCTTTTTTTCTCTTTACAGACTGTAAAGACAAGAAAATATAATATTGGATGGAAAAGAACAGAAGTAAAAAATTGAAAATAAAGTTATAATCTAATGTAAGGAGGGATGGTATGGCAAAGCAATTTGTGAAAACAGATTTTGAAGAAAGGGTGCTGAGAGAGGAAGGATTCTACAATATTCTTTTAAACGGAAAGCAGGTGGGATTCAATCTTGACCTGAGACTCAATTACTACAGAGGACTTCCGCTTTCCTGCGTACAGAAGGCTGAAGTGACGGTTGATGGCGAGAAGATCCCCGACTATCTTATACTTGCCGAACTGAATGAAAAGGGTTTTACCATTTCACAGATGAAAGAAATTTATACGGAATATTGGGGGATTATGACGCCGATGCACCTGAGAATATTTAATTACGGACTTGAGCCGGGAGAACATGATGTAGATGTAAGGATTGAGCTTAAGACTCCATCCGGCACACCGAACGGTGATGAGTGTGAAATGATTGACGGATCGGCACGAAAGAAAATGAGGATTGGAGACGGAAGGGAGATGTGACGGATAAAATGGAGCTGGGAAGTACGTTGTATGGATTAATGGAAAGGTTTATAATGGATGACGGTTATGGATTTGAGGGAGTGTTTCGGGAACTGAACCGGCAGGGCATCCGAAAATTTGAGCTCATGGGAGCGCAGATGTTCCAGAATTATCCAAATCCGGCGAAGAGTGAGATCGAGGCTTGTTTGGCAGCGGCAGAAAAATACCGGACAGAACCATATGTTTATGCAGGCTGTGTTGACCGCGGGAAGAGACCGGACCGCGATATGACAGATGATGAAATGATGAATGAAGTTGTATTTGATCTTATGACAGCGCACAAACTCGGGTGTAAGTATCTTCGGGAAAATGGTATCCCGTTTCATCTTTATCCGAGAGCTGCGGCTATGGCCGGATTTTATGAAGTAAAAGTATGCTGTGAGCTGAAAACCATGGTTGGGGAAAACAGTGATGACGCGAAGGCTTTTATAAAAATGGCAGATGAGCTGAAGACCCCGTGGCTGGGACTTGCCCCGCAGTTCGGGTGCTTTATGCGCGGTGAAGGACAGAGTCAGCTGGCTGATACAGAAATGCTCGGAAAACTTCTTCCGTACACGGCATATTTTTATGGCAGCACAGGCTCCGACGATAAGGACAGTTCCGGGAAAACAGAGGCCTTCAGACAGATTGCAGATTTTATCATACAGTCGGGATGGAGGGGAACAGTTATGGCAGAATACCGGGATCTTTCTTCAATGGAGACAATACTGCGGGAAGAATAAATACAAAGAGGGTAAAGCGGATGAGCGAAAAACAGCGGATTCTGCAGATGAAGATAACAGACTGCGGACAGGAAAAAGAACATTCTCACAGAAAAATTGAACTTATATATATTCTGCAGGGGAAATTAACAGTTATTCTGACAGACGAAAAGTTTGAAATGAACAGCGGCGATATTATTCTCGTTAACACAGGGAAAAAACATGCGTTATTTTCAAAGGGGGAAGTTCTGGTCTGTCAGGTATATATTGACTATGGAATGATTACAGCGGCTATGAACCGGTATTTTGTTAATTTCTGGTGCAACAGCCGGGTGGGAATGGATGGAGAATATCACAAGCTGAGATATATCCTGAATCTGCTTGTCCGGGAGTACAAAAGCAGTCACGGAAGGGATACGTTTCTGGTAGAGAGCATGAAGTATTCCCTGCTGGAGTGCCTGACCAGGGATTTTGCCATAGAGGGAAGAAGCAGGCGGGGAGAAGAGATCTACGAGGACGAGCGGGTAGAACAGATGCTCCGCTATGTGGATGAAAACTTTCGGGATAATGTATCTCTCAGCCATATTTCCGCTGAACTGTACATGTCTGAGTCGTATGCGTCCCGGCTTTTTAAAAAGGTCGTAGGGATCAATTTTCAGGATTATGTGATCGGCGTAAGGCTCAGGTATGCCGCGGAAGAACTGCTCTACAGCAAACGGACGGTGACAGAGATTTCCGGGATATGCGGCTTTTCGAATCCTTCCGCATTTAATAAGCTTTTTAAAAAGGAGTATAAATGTCCTCCGACAGCTTACAGGAAAAAATACAGGATAGAAGAGAAAGTGGAAGAGTGGCAGAATGAAGCTGAGATAGAGAAAAAGATTGAGAAATGGATGAGCGAGGCAAAAGGGGAAAGCCTCCAGGATACAGCGGAAGTTTTCTGCGAAGCGGACATGAAAACGGAGATATGTTCCTATTCTTTCGGGGACAGCGTCTGCATTGATTTCGATATGGCGGCGGAGCTTCTCATAGCGGAAATTCAGGAACAGGTACAGCAGATGAAAAAGCGCCTTGGAATCCGCTATATCCGGCTGGGCGGAGTTTTTCACAGGGATATGTTTTTACGTTCTCAAAAACATCCGGGACTGTTTAATTTCGGACATCTGGACCGGGCGCTGGATTTCCTTGTCAGAAATGAGATCCGCCCGATCGTAGATCTGAGTATTCGCTGGAAGCGGTCATTCCGCGACATCGGGAAAGTTCTCTATGATGATGATAACGAACAGCCGGTTTTCTCAGATCTCAATAACTGGGAGACAGTGATAGAAACGTTTCTCCAGCATATTCTTTTCCGGTACGGGGAGGAGTGCGTGTCAGAATGGTTTTTTACACTGGAGGACAGCGTGTATTACCATATTTTCAGCAAGGAACAGGGAAGGGCGGATATTCCATACGATAAGCTGTGGGATATTACGGCGGATGTGTTTGACAGAAACAGTCGCTTTCTGAAGTTTGGCGGTGACCTGTCGCTGATAACAGCGGCGGGCAGAGAGGCGGGAATCAGTCGGGTGCCGGACTTTGTGACGGCTCAGATATACCCGTTTGTTGAGAGGGACGAGGGGACGGAAGTTTACTTTAACCGCACGACAGATCCGGATTTCCTGTACTCGGAGATTATGAATATCAGAAAAACGCTGATGGAGTATGGATTTCCGCATATGCCAGTTGTTGTGACAGAGTGGAACACAAGTATTTCCGAGAGAAACTATTATAATGACAGCTGTGCCAAGGCGGCCCACATTGTTTTTAACCTGCTTCAATGTATGGGGACGGAACAGCTGGTCTGCTACAGGCATGGCAGTGATTTTCAAAGTCAGTATTTTGATGCTCTGAAGCCTCTGTTTGGCGCCAATGGGCTCGTTAGCAAAGATGGAATTCTCAAACCTGTGTGTTTCTCACTGTATTTTCTGCACAGCCTCTATGGAAGTGTGTGCGCAAGGACAGATAATTATGTAGTGACATCGAATCAGAAAGGCAGTTATTATATACTGGCATGCAATCCGAGAAAATTCAGCCATAACTATTACCTCAAACAGGAAAGTGAGATCAGTGTTGATGATCTGGACAATATTTTTGAGGCTAAAGGGGAAATAAAGCTGCGGATTCGGCTGAGTCATGTCCGGAACGGATGCTATCAGATCAGAAAACAGGTGATTCGAAACGATGCGGGAAGTGTTCTGTTTGAATGGAAAAATATGGGGATGCCGGACAGCCTCGAACCCAGGGATGTGGATTATCTGAAACGGATATGCTGCCCGAGGATTTCTTTTTCGCAGAGGGAGGCTGTGGAGAACGTTCTGGAGATTTCACTCAATCTGCAGGAGGATGAGGTTACGTTGATACACGTTTCCAGGATGCAGAACGGTGCAGACGGAACGGAAAGATGACAGAAAACGATATAGGAAACAGAAAAAATTAATGTGATGAAGAAGCTGTAAAGTGTTTTACGGCTTCTTTTTTTGCTGTCTGATCCGATATCAGAAGTTTCTGCTGTATGCGGTTGAGAAAAATTTTCCGGGTTTTGCATTTTGGTTTGGATTACAGATAAAAAGGAGATAAGAAATTCTGTCTTTTGTTTACCCGATCCCACAATATATTCAAGAAATGACAGGGAATTAATGAACAGGATAAAGGCGGGGAAACGGGAAAAAGGATATGCTTAATACATAAAAAGAAAGGGCGGAAACAATATGCGGGATGCCCGGGAAAGGAGAAAAAATGGAACTGAGTGTTGTGCTTGATATCTTATATCTGGAAATTGGAGAAAATGGTCCGATATGGCCGGACACGGAAAAGATATCTGCGGGAATGGAACTGGCAGCCAGAACCGGAATTAAAAACGTGGAGTTCTGGGACTGGAACAATGTAGACTGGAAATATCTGAAGGAAAAGAAAGAAAAGCTTGATTTGAATGTGGTCAGTATCTGCGCGAAAGACCGGGGATTCTTGGCGGATTTATCTAAGCATGAGATGTCCGTGAAAGGCCTGGAAGAGACGATTCCTGTCGCAAAAGAATTGGGATGCGGAAACATTATTGTTACTGCGATGGAAATGCCGGGAGTATCCCGGGAAGAAAGCCGAAAGAATATTCTGGACGGTCTGAAAAAATTAACAGATGTTGCGGAAAGAGAAAACGTAACCCTGATACTGGAACCGATTTCCGGTAATATGCCGCCGTTTTATTTTAAGGATTCTGCTGAACCGTTCGGTATGATTGATGAGATCGGAAGTGAAAGATTAAAACTGCTGTATGACATTTACCACTATCAGATGATGGAAGGAAATATTATCGAAACAATCCGCGGAAATCTTCGAAAAATAGGACACATCCATATGGCAAATGCTCCTCTTCGGAACGAAATTACAACAGGTGAACTTAATTATGCATGTATCATAAAGGAACTTGCCGGCATGGAGTATGACGGATATATCGGACTGGAATTTGCCCCCGGCAGGGACAGAGAAGCTGAACTGGTTTCCTGTAAAAAGCTGGCTGACAGAGCTATAGATTGATTGAATGTTTGCAAATATAAAAATGGAAGGAGTCTGAATTATGAGTAAATTAAGAATCGGGATTATTGGAACAGGTACAATCGCAAGGGATAAACATCTGCCGATGCTGACAAAGAGAGATGATGTTGAAATTAAGATTTTGTGTGACCTGAATCGGGAAAAGGCGGAAAAGGTAAAAGAAGATTATGGCCTTGCCGATGTAAAAATTACGGTTGACTGGCATGAGGTAACTGCGAGTGCAGATGTGGATGTTATCCATGTTTTGACCCCTAATCCCCTTCATTATGAGATGACGATGGAAGCGTTAGCGGCTGGAAAGCATGTTTATTGTGAAAAACCAATGGCGCTGAAATATACGGAATGTCTGGAAATGATTGAGGCTGCGGAAAAAGTGGGGAAAAAACTTACGACAGGTACACAATGGAGATATAATCCTGCACCGATGAAAATGAAAGAACTGATTCAGAAAGGATATTTCGGAGATATCTACTATATCAATTCACAGCAGCTCAGACCAAGGAGGCTTCCGGCATACGGAGTTTACACAAGCAAAGAGCTGAACGGCGGCGGAGTACTGCTGGACGGAGGCCCTCATTCAATCGATTTGCCGATGTGGCTTACGGATAATTATGATGTGAAATGTGTCTACGGCGTGATGTTCGATAAAATGAAAGATTATCCGGAAGGCAATGATCTCGGTCCGTGGGATCCGGATCACTTTGATGTGGAGGACACGGCGATCGCTGAGATTACCATGAAAAACGGTATGGTAATACATATGGAAACAGCGTGGGCGATTAATATGCTTCAGCCGGCTCCGGGAATCACTGCTTCAATCGCAGGTACAAAAGCGGGAGCGGATATGGTAGGTCCGGGATTCGAGGATCATCTGCGGCTGATCGGTGTGAAGAATGATAAATTTAATGTAGAAACAATTGAATGTGATAAGAATATTAATATGTTTGAATATGATATCAATCATTGGATCGAGGCAATTCAGAACAATACGGATCCTGCTGTTCTTCCGTACCAGGGTGCTGTAGTGACGAGGGTCATCGAAGCAATATATGAATCTGTTGAGACAGGTAAAGTGGTTTATTTTGATTAAGATATTGATATGCTGGCTTCTCATGTGCGGACGGTACTTATGCTTTGGTTTTGAAAAAGTGTCAAGGTATTGGGGAAAGCCGTTCGCGATTCACCCTGGCACTTATTCACATAAGTACTTCGATTGTCCGGTAAATCATAGTATTTACGACAAAGAATTGCTGGTCAGGCAGTACAATCTTCTATTATGTGATATATAGAAACTTATTAACCAAGTGGTCTTATTGATCATACCAATATTATATTAGGAGTTATACAAATGAGCACAAATAATTCTGCCTACATAGGGAGGCTGAGCAAAAAGACACTTTTTGCATACGGATGCGGCGATTTCGCCAGTAATCTGACAAACACTTTTATGGGAAGCTATCTGTCCATTTTCTACACAGATGTGGTCGGACTGGCCCCGGCGGTAGTATCCGCGATCATGGTAATCGCACGTATATGGGATGCCATCAATGACCCGATGTTCGGGGCGATCGCAGAGAGAACAAACACGAAGAAAGGGAGATTCCGCCCCTATATCTTCTATTTTACGCCGTTTCTGGCATTGGCGGCAGTACTGACGTTCACTACGCTGGGCGGAAGAGGCGGAGCAGTTTATGCGGCAATTACTTATATTGTATACGGGATGCTTTTTACCGTGGTCAATCTGTCCTATGGTTCACTGTCAACAGTTATGACAACGAACCCGGATGACATCTCTCAGCTTACAAGCTGGAGAATGATGGGGACAAACCTGAGCTCTGTTCTTCTGTCCGCTCTTTCGCCGGTAATTATGGGGGCGATATCAGGAAAAGATACATTTACGGGGCAGAGCTACTTTATAACCATTGCGATTTATGCCATTTTCTCAATTCCGCTTTTTTATTTTGTGTATGCAAACTGTAAGGAAGTGGTGAAGCCGGTCAATGAAGGACAGAGAATCCCTCTTTCCATGAGTCTGAAGGCTGTGGTTACAAATAAACCTTTGATGCTTGTTTTTGCAATGATGATTTTTGCGATGTTTGCATTTTTCGGCCGGATGGGTGTCGTAATATACTACATTATCTATGTGATGCAGAGACCCCAGTATATCAGTCTGTTTATGGCATTGCCGTCCGTTATGACAATTATCGGAATCTTCCTTACCAAGAACTATATTGTCAGATGGGGAAAGAAAAAAATGACAGCCATAGGCTATATAGGCGGGGGACTTATACTGATACTGATCTACTTTACAGATCCGTCAAATTTTGTACTGATGGTTGTGCTTCACGCACTTTACGGATTCTGCTGCTTCAGCTTTCCGATTCCTATGTCCATGATACCGGAAGCGATTAATTATCAGGAAGACAAGCTTGGCATCCGTACGGACGGAATGGCGTATGCGGCGACGTCTCTTGCGACTAAAGTGGGAAATGCACTGGGACCTGCGCTTGCTCTTTTGATTATGGGAGCGTTCGGATATGTGGGGAATGCGCAGCAGACGGCCGAGGCTATGTCGGGAATTAATCTTGCTACGAATCTGGTATTCGGAATCTGCTATCTGCTGGCACTGATTCCTCTGTTTTTCTACCCGCTGGATGCGGAAAAAAATGCAAAGATACAGGCGAGCCTTGACGCCAAAAGAGACGCACGGCTTGCGGAGGCAAAAAACAAATAATAATTATGAGGTGACAGATATGTATATTTTAGGTATATCTTTTGGGAAAAAGAACGCAAATACGGATATCCTTGTAAAGGAGGCGCTGTATGGCGCAAGACAGGCTGATCCTGAGGCAGACATAAAATTCATTAATACAGTCGGACTTAAAATCGGAAGATGCATCGGTTGCGGCGCGTGTTCAACAAGACTGGAAAAAGGCGGGGACAACGACTGTGTGGTAAAGGATGATTTTCAGATGCTGGAAAACGAAGTGAGAAAGGCGGACTGCCTGATTGTAGGAGCACCCGTCTATGTCCTTCAGCCGGTAGGGCAGTTTAAGGATTTTGTGGACCGCTTCTCCTGCCGTCATGACGTATCGGCGGTCAACTGGGTACTTGACAGGAGACGGACAGGAGAGATGCCGGGAGATCCGGATGCATTTCCGCAGGAGCGCCTGAAACGGCGTACGGTATCTTACATTTCTGTGGGAGGGGCAACCACACAAAACTGGGTGTCCATGGGAACGGCAGGCATGCATCTGTTCGGAATCTCCGTTATGATGAAAGTTGTAGGAAACTATGATGCACACAACATGGGAACAACAGGAAATCCCTATCTGGATGAGGAACTGATCAACAATATGCATGAGATGGGAAAACGAACAGTAGAGGCGTATTCTATGGATGACAAAGATATAAAATGGTATGATGTTCAGGGACAGGGAACCTGCCCGGTCTGCCACCAGAATCTGCTCACGGTAAACGGGACGACAACCGTGGAATGTCCGATCTGCGGAATCCAGGGAAAAATCTCCATAGAGGGGGATAAGCTGAATGTGACTTTTTCAGAGGAACAGCAGGCGAGAGCAAGAGGAACCTTCGCGGGACTTCGGGAGCATACGACGGAGATTCAGGGATTCGGGGAAATCTGCGGACCGAAAATCATGGCAAATAAAGAATTCCTTGAGAGACAGATGGAGAGGATTAAGAATTTTGATAAATGTATCAATGAATAATTATCTGTCAAAGGATCGAGACAACTGATTTTATTTGATAACAGCCGATATGCCAGAGCTTTATTATGCGAATGGCATACCGGCATTTTAATTCTTGAAGATAAAAAAGGAGAATGATAATATGTTAATAGAGAAAACAGTTCTGAATGATGAAAGAAATGTTACGCTTACTGCATACCTTCAGCCGGTCAAGGGTGAATTTTATTATATTGAGAAGCGACCGGGAATTCTTATTATTCCGGGAGGAGGATATGAGACCTGCTCTGAACGCGAAGCCGAGCCGGCAGCGTTCGCGTTTCTTCAGTCGGGGTTCCAGGCGTTTGTGCTGCGCTATTCTGTAGGAAAGGACGCAGAGTGGCCGAATCCGCTCAATGACTATGAACAGGCTATGTGCCTGATACGGCAGAAGGCGGAGGAGTGGCACGTTTATCCGGACAAAATTGCCGTTGCCGGTTTTTCCGCGGGCGGGCATCTTGCGGCGAGCGCGGCGGTTCTGGCTGAAAACCGGCCGAACGCGGCGGTCCTGGGTTATGCGGTGCTGACGGAAGAATCAGCGCATGAATGGCTGGACAGCGCGCCGGGGCTGATTGATAAAGTTCACAGCGGGATGTGTCCCTGCTTTCTTTTTTCGGCGAGGACGGACAGTATCGTGCCTGTCAGAAATACGATCAGGTTTACGGAGGCGCTTGAAAAGAACGGCGTCATGTTTGAAAGTCACATCTATTCTTACGGTCCGCACGGATTCAGTACGGGAACCTCGTCAGTGCTTGATCCGGACGCGGCAATCTGTCCAAGGGCGAGGCGCTGGGTCTATGACTGTGCAGACTGGCTGAAAGAAGTTCTGGGAGATTACACACAGACAGGGATGAGCGCTCCTCTGTACGGAACATCGGTAAACGGGGATTCCGAGGCATATCTTTCTGTAAACTGTACGGTGGGCTGTCTGATGAAGAATCCGGAGGCTGGAATTGTCCTGCGGCGGCTTTCTGATGACATGAAAGATCTGCTTTCCGAATCTTGCAGGGAGCAGTTAGCGGGGAGACGGGATTTAAACAGCGTGACACTGAGGGTAAAATTATCCGATATGCTTGGTTTTGAGGGAATACCGTGCGATAAAACTGCCCGGTACGATAGGGAACTGCGCAGCATCAGAAACTGTTCTTATTCCGGATAACAGTATAACAGTATGCCGGATAAAAAATCAGAAGAGAAGTGAAATAGTATATGTACATTGCAGATTTGCACATTCACTCCAGGTATTCACGCGCTACGAGCAAGGACTGTACGCCGGAGCATCTGGATCTGTGGGCGCGCAGGAAGGGAATTCATATTGTGGGGATGGGGGACTTCACTCATCCGGCATGGAGGGAAGAACTCGCAGAAAAATTGGAGCCCGCAGAAGACGGGCTCTATATATTGAAAAAAGAGTATCGGATCGATGACGGAATTGTGCCGGGAGAGTGTACGCCCCGGTTTGTGATTACCGGGGAGATCAGTTCGATTTATAAGAAAAATGATAAAGTCCGTAAAGTTCACAGCCTGATTCTTCTGCCCGGACTTGAGGCTGCGCAGAAAATATCCGCGAAGCTGGAGCAGATCGGAAATATTCATTCTGACGGCCGGCCGATTCTCGGGCTGGACTGCCATGATCTTCTGGAGATTATACTTGAACTCTGCCCGGAGGCAGTCTATGTGCCGGCACATATCTGGACGCCGCACTTTTCTCTGTTCGGGGCGTTTTCGGGGTTTGACACAGTGGAAGAGTGCTTTGAGGATCTGACGCCATATATTCATGCAATGGAAACCGGGCTTTCTTCTGATCCGCCAATGAACTGGAGAGTGTCAGCTCTGGACCGGTATCAGCTTATTTCGAATTCAGATGCTCATTCTCCTGCGAAACTGGGACGTGAGGCAAATCTTTTCGATATCCCGCTGTGCTATACGGGAATTGCGGAAGCCATTCAGACAGGACGAGGACTGTCTGGAACGATCGAGTTTTTCCCGGAAGAGGGAAAGTATCATATGGACGGTCATCGGAAATGCAATCTCTGTCTGACGCCTTCTCAGACACTTTCATACCATGGAAAGTGTCCGGTCTGCGGACGTAAGATCACCGTCGGAGTTTCCCATAGAGTGGAAGAACTTTCGGACAGGCCGGAGGGATATGTCAGAGAAAACGCAAAGGTTTTCGAAAGTCTGGTGCCGCTTCCGGAAGTGGTGGCGTCCTCTGTCGGCCGTTCAGCAGCAAGTGTAAAAACTCAGAGAGAATACAGGCGCATGCTGGAGAAGCTGGGGCCGGAATTTGAGATTCTCAGGAATCTGCCGCTGGAAGATATCCGGCGGGTTTCCGGAGGGCGCATTGCTGAGGGAATTGCGAGGCTGCGGGAAGGAAAAGTGGAGCGGATACCGGGGTTTGACGGCGAGTATGGTGTGATCCGTCTGTTCAGTGAAGATGAACTCAGCAACACAGAGGGGCAGATGGATTTCTTTTCCGTGCTGGGAGTATCTGCTGATGCAGATGATGCGAAGAAGAAAAAGCCGGGAACTGAAAATATGAATCCGGAGGATGTTTCCGGCATGATTTCGGAAACGGATACACAGGCAAATCTGAAACAGGAACAAAGACAAACATCCTTAAGCGGTCTCAATCCGGAACAGGAGGAAGCTGTTCGCTGTGTTTCTCCGCATACAGCCGTAATCGCGGGTCCGGGGACGGGCAAGACGAAAACGCTCGTCTCACGTATTTGCTATCTTCTGGATTACCGGAAGGTGAAAGCTTCGGAGATTACATCGGTTACATTTACCAATCAGGCAGCGGAGGAGATGCGGCGCCGGATTGGGCGGAAGGCAGGCACAAAATCCGGACAGCGGCGGGGAAGAGGGATGCAGATCGGAACCTTTCATTCCATCTGCCTTTCCTTTCTTCAGGATCAGGGAGAAGAATTTTCTCTTATGAGTGAAGCGGAGCAGAGGAAACTGGCAGAGAAGACTGTGGCCGAGACGGGGCTTCATGTAAGTACCGGAAAGTTTCTGGAAGCAGTTTCCCGCAGAAAATCCGGAATCCCGGTTGAAATGGAACAGACTGTTGACGGCAGGACGCTTTCGGCAAATGAAGACGAATTTCTTCGGGCAGCTTCATATTACGAAGAGGAGAAAGCAAAGAGACGTCTTCTGGATTTCGATGATCTGCTCGTGCGGACTGCAGAAAGGATCCGGAGCGGAAATGCGGAAGAAGGTTGGGGAAAGCGGTTCCGCTACTTACTTGTAGATGAATTCCAGGATATTAATCCAATTCAGTTTGAACTGGTAAAACTCTGGGCAGCTGCCGGACAGGAACTGTTTGTTATCGGAGACCCGGATCAGTCTATCTACGGATTCCGCGGAGCGGATGCGTCCTGTTTTAAAGAGCTGGGGGAATTATACGGTGATCTCCGGGTGATAACTCTGAAGGAAAATTACCGGTCAACGCCGCAGATTCTGCGGGCAGCAGAGACTGTGATCCGACAGACGGATCCGGAGACAGCCGATGCTCACAGAGGACTTCAGCCTAATCGTCCGGACAGAGAAGCGGTGCGTCTGCTGGAGGCGTCAAGTCCCATGGGAGAGGCGGTTTTTATTGCGAAAGAGATCAACCGTATGGCAGGCGGCATCGGAATGCTGGAAGCGCAGAGAGAAGCCTGGGAACACGGCGGCCGGAAGCTCCGGGGCTTTGACGAGATTGCCGTGCTCTGCCGGACGCACCGGCAGACGGAACTTGTGGAGAAGTGCCTGCGGCAGGAGAGCATCCCTTATCTTGTGGCGGGAAGAGAGGATTTCCTGAATGACAGTTCTGTTCAGGACAGTATCTGGTTCTTTCATTTTCTGGAGCATCCCGCCGATGATGTGATGGAGATGAAGGAATGCGCGGAAAATCTCTGGCATATTTCGTGGAATGAGATCACGGAGGATGCGGTCCGCGGTGCCGTGAAACGGTTCCTTCCGCTGTACAGGAAGGAGAAGCCGGAGAATTTTCTGGAACAGTGGATGGATTTCATGTGTCTGAAAGAGGATCCTTCCATGAAGAAACTGCTTGAGATGACGATGTTCTATCAGACGATGACGGAATTTTTAAGTGCGCTGGAGCTGGGAGCGGAGAGTGATCTGAAGCGGTGCGGCGGAAGGTGCTATCATTCCGCCGCGGTTACAATTATGACTCTGCACGGATCAAAAGGGCTGGAGTTTCCGGCAGTATTTATCTACGGAGCAGAACAGGGATCTATTCCGCTGGAGAGGAACGGAATACCTGCGGATCTCGAGGAAGAGAGGCGGCTCTTTTATGTGGGGATGACCAGAGCGGAGGAAGAACTGATTCTGACAACATCCGGAGAG
>CALWBC010000094.1 GCA_944375755.1 uncultured Mediterraneibacter sp.
GTGCTCGATCCCGCTTCTAATGTTCAGTTCGGAGAGGGCGGAGCAGGCACCTTTTCGGACGGAAAGCTGAATACACTTGTAAAGGATCCGGCGGGAAGAAACCGTTTTGTCCTTGAGACTTTCGTGAAGTCCGGCGCGCCGGAGGATATTCTGTGGGAGCAGAAGCCCCATATCGGAACCGATATTCTGATCCGGGTGGTGGAATCCATGCGAAAAGAAATCATTTCGCTTGGCGGAGAATTCCGGTTTCATGCTCAGGTAACGGACCTGATACCGGAAGATCATACTCTCATAATCAATGGAAAAGAAAAAGTGCAGACTCCTGCTGCCGTGCTGGCGGTCGGACACAGCGCCCGCGATACGTTCCGGATGATTCTTGACCGGGGAATCCGGATGGAGGCAAAATCTTTTGCTGTGGGAGTGCGGGTGGAGCATCCCCAGTCCCTGATTGACGAGAACACATACGGAAAAAAGGAGAGGGGTGCTCTTCCGGCAGCTTCCTATAAACTGGCGGAAAAGCTGGAAAACGGACGAGGGGTATACACATTCTGCATGTGCCCCGGCGGCTATGTGGTAAATGCATCCTCGGAGGAACACATGCTGGCGGTAAACGGGATGAGCTATCACGGCAGAAATTCCGCCAACGCCAACAGTGCGGTGATTGTAACCGTAACACCGGAGGATTTCGGCGACAGCCATCCCCTTGCGGGAGTGGAATTTCAGAGGAGTCTGGAGAGGCGCGCCTGGGAAGCAGGCAGTGGAAAGATCCCGGTTCAGCGGTTCGGTGACTTTGAAGCGGACAGGATAGGCAGAGAGTTTGGCTCTGTTACGCCCTGCATGAAGGGGGCGTATCAATTCGGAGATGTCCGGCATATTTTCCCCGATGAAATCGGGGATTCCATCATCGGCGGAATCCGGAAAATGGACCGGAAAATACACGGATTCGCGGATCCGGACACTCTTCTTTCCGGTGTGGAGAGCAGAACCTCGTCGCCGGTCCGCATTGTCCGCGACAGCACGTTTAAAAGCTCCCTTTCCTGGATCTATCCCTGCGGGGAGGGCGCGGGATATGCAGGGGGGATCACCTCAGCGGCAATGGACGGGATGAAGGTGGCGGAGGCAGTGATCAAAGAGTTCCGCCCCGGAATGTTCACAGAAATTTAATCCGGAATCCCTATACACATTTTTTAAATTGTGCTAAAATAAATCGTTGTATTGTAGCATTGCAGTGTCTGCGGTACAAAAATGAGTGAAAACAGTAAAATCAAAGACATGTATCAGGAAGAACGTCCCTATGAGAAATGTGAGCGTTTCGGCGCGGAAAATCTGACGGACAGAGAGCTCCTGGCAGTGATTCTCAGAACCGGGACAAGGGGAGAGAACTCTCTGGAGCTGGCAGGTCGGCTGCTCCACCCGGAGTTCGCGGGAAACGGGCTTGCCAGCCTGCACCAGTGGACCTATGAACGCCTCAAATCCGTCAAAGGGATCGGGAAGGTCAAGGCCATCCAGATTCTCTGCCTGGCGGAGCTTTCCAAGCGCATGGCCATGCAGGGGGCAGCGGAGGGACTGGACTTTTCCAGCCCGTACAAGATCGCGCTTTATTACATGGAAGACATGCGCCATCGGAAACAGGAAGTGCTGAAACTTCTTCTTCTCAACACAAAGGCAAGACTGATCGGGGAAAACGATATCTCTGTCGGTACCGTGGATCAGGCGCTTGTCTCACCGAGAGATCTTTTCCGGGAGGCGCTTATGGCGAACGCTTCTTCCATTATCCTTCTGCATAATCATCCGAGCGGCGATCCGACGCCAAGCGAGGATGATGTGCGCGTCACGGCAAGAGTTTTTGAGGCGTGAGCTCTGCTTGGGATCCGTCTTCTGGATCACATTATTATAGGGGACAACTGTTTTACCAGCATGAAAGAGAAGGGGCTCTTTCAGATTTAGGAGTTTATTTATGGGAGTTTAAAAGATAAGGGATGGATGATTAATGGCGGGGAATGTTTATGGGCTTGATCTCGGAACATACGAGATCAAGATTTTTGATAAAAAGAAGGATAAAATCTGGCGGGCGAAAAACGCGATCGCCATGAAGAATAAGAGATATATTTTTGCCGTGGGAGACGAGGCGTATGAAATGTATGAAAAAGCGCCGACGGACATTCAGGTAATCTTTCCAATGAAGAACGGAGTGATCGCGCATTTCGACGATATGCAGTATCTGCTCGGATCGCTTCTTCAGACGGAGAAACGCCTGATCCGGGGATCCCAGTATGTGATCGCCGTCCCCACGGATGTGACGGAAGTGGAGAAAAAAGCGTTCTACGATCTGGTGTACCACTCGGAGGCAAAGGCAAAGGCAGTGCGGATTGTGGAGAGAGGGCTTGCGGACGCGCTGGGGTTCGGCATGGATGTAGTCTCTGAGAAGGGCATATTTGTGGCAAATTTTGGCGGAGGGACAACGGAGCTCTCCGTGATCGCCTCGGGAGGAATGGTCATGAACCGGCTTCTCAAGACAGGCGGAGAGGACTTTGACCGTGCGATCACCGCACTGGTGAGGCATAACCAGGAGTTCCTCATAGGAAATCTGACCGGCGAGAGGCTCCGCAGAGAATTCGGAGTGTTTGATCAGAGTACGGACAGCAGGATTCTTGTGTCCGGCCGGGATCTGGTGACCGGTGTGCCGTCGCAGATGGAGATTTCCATCGGGCTGGTCCGCGCGGCGATGCGCGAGCCGCTGGAGGAATGTGTGAAGGCGATCCGTTCCATGATTGACCGTACGCCGCCGACCGTTCGCAGATCCATTGAGGAAAAGGGAATCTGTCTGACAGGCGGTCTTGCGAACCTGCGGGGGCTTTCTACATACTTAAGAGAGAGTACGGGGCTTCCGGTTCTGACGGCGGATCATCCGGAACTCTGTGCGGTGAAGGGACTCAGGAAGATTATTTCGGATCGGAGCTACTACAGACAGCTGAGTTATTCGATGATGGATGAAGATTACAGGTGGTTAAGATAATGAAAAGAAAAAATCAGACTTCTCATACAAACAGATATATTCTAATCGGACTTGCGGTACTATGCGCGCTTATGATGGTGCTTTCCTCCGTATCGGACAAGGTGGGCGGGCCTTTTAAGGCAGTGGCAAACGTAACCGTGATTCCGCTTCAGCAGGGAATCAATCAGATCGGAGGATGGCTTGGGGATCTGAAGGATAATTTTTCCACCCTTCAGCAGCTCAAAAAAGAGAACGACAGCCTCCAGGCGCAGGTGGACGCTCTGACCACGGAAAACAATTATCTTCAGGAAGAGCAGTATGAGTACGAACGTCTTCAGGAACTATACCAGCTGGATCAGAACTATGCCGAATACGAAAAGACAGCCGCTCACGTAATAGGTAAGGACTCCGGCAACTGGTTCAGTACTTTTACGATAGACAAGGGAAGCGCCGACGGAATCGCGGTGGATATGAACGTGCTGGCCGGAAGCGGACTTGCGGGCATTGTCACGGAAGTGGGACCGACATGGGCAAAGGTGCGTTCCATCATTGATGACTCCAGCAATGTCAGCGGTATGGTACTCTCCACATCAGATACCTGTATGGTCAGCGGGGATCTTTCTCTGATGAGCAACGGCCAGATTTCGTTTGACCAGATGGAGAACAATGACAATGTGGTAGCGGTCGGCGATCAGATCGTTACGTCCTATATCAGTGACAAATATCTGCAGGGCATTCTGATCGGTTCCATCAGTGAGGTCAATGTAGATTCCAACAACCTGACCCGTTCCGGCTATATCATTCCGGCTGTGGATTTTAAAAATATTCAGGAGGTTCTTGTCATCACAACGACGAAGGCGGAGCTGACCGGAGAAAATGTGACGGAATAACAGGAAGTCATACAGGGAGAAGTGATTCATGAAAGCGATAAAAATCAGAAGAATCGCAGTTACGGCAGTAATCATACTGGCAGCATACCTGCTCCAGTGTTCGGTATTCCCGGCGCTGGAGATCGGCGGCATCAAGCCGAATCTGATGCTGATAGTCACGGCGTCCTTTGGTTTCATGCGCGGACCGAGGGAAGGAATGGTGGTCGGTATTTTTTCCGGACTGCTGATCGATATACAGTCAGGCGACATGATCGGATTTTACAGTCTGATTTATCTTGTCGCGGGTTATTTGAACGGCCTTTTTGAACAGATTTATTTTGATGAGGATATCAAGCTTCCGCTGTTCCTGATTGCGGCAAGCGATCTTCTGTACGGGCTGTGCATCTATGTGTTTACATTCCTGCTCAGAAGTGATTTCCATTTTCTGTATTACCTGAACCGGATTATCGTTCCGGAGGCCATTTACACCATTGTGATTACACTTGGAGTCTATCCACTGCTTCTTTTCATCAACCACAAGCTGGAAGCAGAAGAAAAAAGGAGTGCAAGCAAATTTGTTTAGAGAGATTATAGACAGGATCAAAGAGGCGGCAGAATACATTATGAAATCACGGCTGGTCGTGCTCATTATTGTATTCTGCCTGACTTCGTCCATCCTTATCGGAAGGCTTTTTTATCTGCAGATCGTCAGAGGAGAAGAGTATCTTGAAAATTACGAGCTTCAGATCAGACGTACCCGGGAGATTCCCGCTACACGGGGAAATATCTATGACCGGAACGGTGAGCTGATCGCCTATAACGAGCTGGCTTATTCTGTAACCATTGTCGACACCCTTTCTGCGGATATGGGGGATGACGAGCGGAACGAGACGATCAACAAAATACTGGATCAGGTACTTCAGATCGTAGAGAAACATGGCGATTCCGTGATTGATAATTTCGGGATTATTCTGGATTCATCCGGAAACTATCAGTTCGCGGAGACAAATGAGACGCTCAGACTCCGGTTTGTGGCAGACGTATACGGAGAGTCCTACACAGATGACCTGGATGATGAGCAGAGAAATCAGTCAGCGGCGGAAATCATGCATTATCTCTGTTCGGAGAGATACGGGCTGGATGATGAGAACAATGATCCGGCATATATTCTGAAGATGGTGAATATGCGCTATGCCATGGGACTGAACAGCTATCAGCAGTATATGACGACAACGCTGGCATCCGATGTAAGTGATGAGACGGCTGCCGCGATTATGGAGAACCAGAGTTCTCTGGCAGGAGTGGATATTGAGGAGGAATCCCTGCGGCGTTATCCGGACGGAGAATATTTTGCTTCTCTGATCGGTTATACGGGACCAATGTCCCAGGAGGAATATGACGCCCTGGATGACGATGAGAAGAAGAAGTACTCCCTCTCGGACATTGTCGGAAAATCCGGAATCGAACAGTCCTTTGACAGCACCCTTCAGGGAGAGAAGGGCAAGACCACGTTTTATGTTGACAATATGGGAAAGGTGATCGAGACAGTCAGCTCCACTGCGCCGAAAGCGGGAAATGACGTTTATCTCACCATAGACAAGAATCTGCAGATCAGCACTTATCATCTGCTGGAAGAGAAACTGGCAGGTATTATTTTAAGCAAGCTGCGCAATGTACTCAACTATGATCCGTCTACCGCGGATGACACAAGCGAGATTATTATTCCGGTCAGCGATGCCTATTACGCGTTTATCGGCAATGAGATTATTGATATGGATCATTTTTCCAGCGCGGACGCGGGCAGTACGGAGCAGGCGGTGTACAGCACCTTCCAGTCCAGGAAAGAAAGCGTTCTGAACGAGCTTATCTCGCAGCTGCAGAATCCGGACGCGCCTGCGTACCGGGATCTGTCCGATGAGATGAAGGCATATATGGATTATATCTGTGATACGGTACTCAAGGAATCCACAGGAATTCTCATGAGTGATGAGATTGACCAGTCGGATGAGACTCAGATCGCATGGGCAACGGACGAGGTGATCAGTCTCTATACGTATCTGAACTATGCGATTTCACAGAACTGGATCGACACAACGAAACTCGGAGAGAGCACTTATTCCAGTTCAGAGGAGATTTATCAGGGAATTGTGACATATCTTCAGGATTATTTGAGCGATGACAGCAATTTCGACAAACTTCTCTATGAATATCTTATAAAATCAGGGGGAATCACCGGTGCGCAGATCTGCGCCATCACATATGAACAGGGGGTTCTTCCCATGGATGAATCCGCGTACAACGGACTTCTCGCCGGAACGACAGACGCTTACGGATGGCTGTACAACAAGATTGAAACCCTGGAAATCACTCCCGGGGATCTGGCGCTTGAACCATGTTCCGGGGGAGTGGTGGTTACGGACCCGAATACCGGTGATGTGCTGGCATGTGTTTCCTATCCGGGATACGATAACAACCGTCTGGCAAACACCATGGATTCCGCTTACTATAACAAGCTGAATACCGGGCTTGCCAATACATTTTACAACCGCGCGACACAGGAGAAGACAGCGCCCGGTTCCACCTTCAAGATGGTGTCCGCCACAGCGGGGCTTGAGGAAGGCGTGATCAGTACGGGAACGCAGATTCTCTGTACCGGCGTATTTGATACCGTTACGCCGAGCCCGAGATGCTGGAGTTATCCGAATGGCCACGGATCACTGAATGTCATTCAGGCTATCGAGCATTCCTGTAATGTATTCTTCTATCAGGTCGGATATGATCTGAGTCTTGATGAGGACGGGGATTACGACAGTGATATCGGTACGGACAAGCTGGCTAAATATGCGAAGATGTTCGGTCTGGGACAGACCTCGGGCGTGGAGATACCGGAAGCGGAACCCGAGATTTCCGATGAGTACTCGGTACAGTCCGCGATCGGACAGGGAACAAATAACTATACGGTAAGTCAGCTGAACCGCTATGTGACAGCCATAGCCAACAGCGGAACAGTTTATGACCTCACACTGATTGACAAAACAACAGATTCAGACGGCAATCTCATCCGGGATTACGGAGCGGAAGTTGTGAGCACCATGGATGATATCAGCCAGACCACATGGGATGTTCTGCATCAGGGTATGCAGGATATGGTAAGCAGTTCCACCACATTTACAGGACTGGACTTCTCCATGGCGGGAAAGACCGGTACCGCGCAGCACAATGAGCTTCATGCGGATCATGTGCTCTTTGTCGGATACGCGCCGGCAGATTCCCCGGAGATCTCAATCGCCGTGCGTATCACTTACGGATATAATTCCGGATACGCTTCGGAAATCGGAAGGGATGTTGCGAGGATTTACTTCAATCCGGATCTTTCCGGTGAACTGATCAAGGGAAGCGCAGCGGATCTCGGAGAGGGAATTGCCGGAGATTAAAGGACGGGGGATGGATGATGGACAGGCTTGTCACGATCAGAAGCAGCAGATACGGGCTGGATCTTGAGCTGAATCCGGATGTTGATTTCGACATTCTTCTGGATACGCTTGTGAGAAAATTCAGAGATTCCGCCCGGTTTTTCAAGGACGCCAGCATGGCACTGAGCTTCAGCGGACGCAGTTTGAGCCGGACGGATGAAGACCGGATCCTGAAGGTGATTCAGGACAATACAAGAATCAACATTCTGTGTATTATTGAACATGATGAAAAAGACGGGCTGATGTACAAAAGCATAATAGACCGTGTCCTTGCCGATGCCGGCAGAAGAGAGGGACAGGTCTACAGAGGAACTCTCAGAAGGAGACAGATTCTGGAATCCAGGGAAGGTATCGTGATTCTCGGTGATGTGGAACCGGGGGCCCGCGTGGTCTCGGGCGGAAGTGTCATTATTGTGGGAAATCTGTACGGTTCGGTTCACGCCGGAGCGTACGGCGATACCGATTCCTATGTCGTCGCTCTCTCCATGCAGCCAAGACAGCTTGTTATCGGCAATATTGAGGCGAAACGTCAGATCATCGATCAGGAGAGCCTAACCATAGACGGCCCGAAAATAGCCGTGGTCGACGGGAGACACATCTATCTGGATCCTCTTGTTGAGTGATTGCTAGAACATATGTAGGAGGAAAAGCAGCATGGGAGAGGTTATTGTTATTACATCTGGAAAAGGCGGGGTCGGAAAGACGACAACGACGGCGAATATCGGGATCGGCCTGTCCGGCCTGGGGAAAAAGGTAATGGTGATTGACATGGATCTGGGGCTGCGGAATCTGGACGTGGTAATGGGGCTTGAGAACCGCATCATTTACAATCTGGTCGATGTGATTGAAGGCAGCTGCAGGCTGAAACAGGCACTGATCAGAGACAGCCGTTTTCCGGATCTCTGTCTGCTTCCGTCAGCGCAGACAAAAGACAAGACAAGCGTGTCTCCGGAGCAGATGAGAAAACTGATTGAGGAGATTCGGGATGAGTTTGACTTTATCCTTCTGGACTGCCCGGCGGGGATCGAACAGGGATTTCAGAATGCCATAGCCGGCGCGGACCGCGGAATCGTGGTAACGACTCCGGAGGTCTCGGCCATACGTGACGCGGACCGGATCATAGGGCTTCTGGAGGCATCCGGAATCCGTCAGAATGATCTGATCATCAACCGGCTCCGCATTGATATGGTGCGGCGGGGAGACATGATGTCGGTGGAAGACGTGACGGAGATCCTGGCGATAAATCTTCTGGGCGTGATACCGGATGACGAACAGGTCGTAATCGCCACGAATCAGGGAGAGCCTGTCGTGGGAGAAGAGTGTCTGGCAGGGAGAGCCTATCTGGATGTCTGCAGAAGACTGACAGGCGAAGAAATTCCGGTGAACGACTACTCCAGACCCGAGGGCTTTTTTGAGAAAATATCCAGTCTCTTTCACAGAAATCAGGGGGCCTGAATATGGGTGCCCGGTCTGTTCATGTTGCGAAAGAGAGACTTAAAAATCTGCTGACCGCGGACCGGATGCAGTGTGCGCCCGATGCGGTGGAGCGGCTTCCGGCTGATCTGTACCACACGGTTTCAAAATACGTTGAGATCCGTCCGGAAGATTTTCATGTCGAGATAACACGTACAGATATACATATAAAATACATGGGAGAAAAGAATTGAAATTTCTATTAAAGAATATCAGGACACATTACAGCATAAAAGACTACCGGTTCAGCCTTGTCGCACTTGTCATTGCTCTGTCCGTTTTCGGAGTGTTCATGGTGCGCAGCGCGCGTCCGGATCTGATGGACCGTCAGATAATGGGTGTGGTGCTCGGAGTGGTGGCAATGGTGGTGATCTCACTGATTGACTACAAGTGGGTGCTGAACCTTTACTGGCCGCTCTACGGCCTGAATATCGTGCTCCTTCTGGCAATCTGGATCCCGGGTATCGGAAGAACGGTGAACGGCGCACGCCGCTGGCTGAATCTTGGAATCACGCAGCTTCAGCCTTCCGATCTGACGAAGATTCTCCTGATCCTGTTTTTTGCGAAATTCCTGTCAGACAGGGAGAAGGAAGTCAACAGTCCCAAACTGATTTTGCAGGCAGTTGGACTTCTGATTCCGTCGCTGGTTCTGATTTTGGCGCAGCCGAACCTGTCCACTACGATCTGCGTGGCGGCTCTGTTCTGCGCGATCATGTTCCTGGTAGGACTGAGCTACAAATTTATCGGCACGGTACTCGTTATCGCCGTGCCGACAGTCGTGATCTTTCTGGCGATTGCCGTACAGCCCAACCAGCCTCTTCTGCACGATTATCAGCAGGAGCGTATCCTGGCGTGGCTGGAGCCGGAAAAATATG
>CALWBC010000095.1 GCA_944375755.1 uncultured Mediterraneibacter sp.
ATCTGTCGGTTGTATATATGCGTATTTATTTTATGGGAATGCCGTTTTTCATGCTTTACAACTACGGAGCGGCGATACTAAGAGCAGTCGGGGATACGAAGCGCCCGCTGCTCTTTCTTGCGGCTGCGGGAATGGCAAATGTAGTGCTGGATCTGCTCCTGGTTATAGTGATTCCGCTTGGTGTGGCGGGAGTCGCTATCGGAACGGTAACCTCCCAGATGATCTCCTGTATTCTGGTACTGCGCTGTCTCTGGAAGTCAGAAGGAAGTTATCAGCTTCGCTTTTCAAAGCTTTCCATTAAGTGGATTTATCTGAAGCGTATTTTCCAGGTGGGGGTTCCGGCGGGAATTCAGAGCACGGTAATTAATTTTTCCAATGCGCTGCTTCAGTCGTCCGTGAATTCCTTCGGCTCCACGGCTATGGCGGGATATACGGCGGCAAACAATATCATCGGATTTTTGTATGTAGCGGTGAATGCGGTGACCCAGGCGTGCATGAGCTTTACCAGCCAGAACTACAGTGTGGGAAAACAGAAACGTATGGACAGAGTGCTTCTGGACTGCATCATCCTGTCAGCCGGAGCAGCCGGCGTGCTTGGAGTGGGCGCTTATGTGTTCGGATCACAGCTTCTGAGGATCTACACGACAGAGGCGGAGGTCATTCAGTGCGGGCTTGAGATCCTGTCGATTACTACAGTTCCGTACTTCCTCTGCGGCATTATGGATCTGCTTCCGGGAGCTCTGAGAGGAATGGGGCATTCCGCGGTGCCGATGGTGCTGTCCGTAATCGGAACGGTGGGTACGAGAATTGTATGGATCTACGGCTTTTTCCCGCATCACAGGTCGCTGCATTTCCTGTTTATCTCTTATCCGGGATCTTGGATTATCACGATCCTCATGCAGGCGGTATGCTTTTATTTTGTGCGGAAACAGTGCATCCGACAGCTGAAGACGGCGGGGAATTATTCGAATGTGATGTAGCAGAAGGAGGCGGATGGGATTGGAAATAGAGCAGAATATCATACTTGATTTTTCCCATATTTATCCGGAAGGTATCGAAAGTCAGGTAAAGGGGCTGAAGCGGATCGATGTGAGCGATATCAGCGGTACGGACATGTATTGTTCCGAAGAGGCGGAGAAGGAACTGTCAGAACGCATTTCTCCGTACGGACTTCACGGGATTCATTTTCTTGACAACGGCAATTATCACTACATGACCAGAATTTTTACGGACAGAATCCGGGAACCTTTTGCCCTCGTGCTGTATGATAACCATACGGATATGCAGAAACCGGAGTTTCCGCAGATCTTAAGCTGCGGGGACTGGGCGGGAGCAGCGCTGCGGGGGAATCCGTATCTGAAACAGATGATTCTCGCCGGCCCGGAACAGAGCACACTGGATGAAATAGAGCCGGAACTGAGGAAAAAGCTGATCTGCATCAGCAGAGAAGAGATAGAGGAGCGAAAAGTGGATGATAAACTGCCGCTTATCAAAATGGATCTGCCCGTCTATATTTCGATAGATAAAGATGTCCTGGATCGGAGCGAAGCGAGAACGAACTGGGATCAGGGGGAGATGCCCCTGTTTGTCCTGGAGAAACTTCTCTTGGAAGTGTTCGAGCACCAGCCCGTAATCGGCGTTGATATCTGCGGAGAGTGCAGTCTGCTGGAACCCCTGCGGGAACTGATGGAAGATGAACATGTCAATAAAGTGACAAATGACGCCCTGTATCGATTTCTTTCATCCATGTTCCGAAGATTTGACTGAGAAGTTCCGGCAGACGGGATGAAATCCACTGCCGGAACTGTTTCTATTTAACAGGAAACTTTATCCCGTGTTAAATAAAAGCGCTCCGTGGGATGCACACTCGCGCGAGGCGGAAAATCATTCGTTGTATGCATGAAAAATAATACGCAGCAGGTATTAGACTTCTTTGGGCTTGGGAGTATAATAAGATACAGGAAAGATGAGGAGGCACATGCAATGAAATATATCAAACTTGGCAATTCTGATCTGAATGTTTCCCGCATCTGCATGGGGTGTATGGGATTTGGTGACCCGCAGAGCGGACAGCACAGATGGACACTTGACGAGGAACATTCCCGTGAGATTATAAAGCGCGGACTTGAACTGGGCGTGAATTTTTACGATACGGCAATCGCTTACCAGGGCGGAACGAGTGAGCAGTATGTCGGACGGGCTCTCAGGGATTTCGCCAAGAGAGAGGATGTCATCGTGGCGACGAAATTTCTCCCGAGAACTCAGGCAGAGATCGAAGCGGGCGTTACAGGGCAGCAGCATATTGAAAATATGATAAATGCAAGCCTGGAACATCTGGGAATGGATTACGTGGATCTGTATATTTATCATATGTGGGATTATCATACTCCGCTCTATGATATCATGGACGGACTGAACCGTGTCGTGAAGGAGGGAAAAGCCAGATATATCGGTATTTCGAACTGTTATGCATGGCAGCTCGCCCGGGCAAATGATCTTGCGGACAGGGAAGGATTCGCGAAATTCGTATCCGTACAGGGACATTACAATCTGATCTTCCGTGAGGAGGAGCGGGAGATGGTGCCGCTCTGCAGGGAGGACAATATCGCCATGACGCCATACAGCGCGCTGGCAAGCGGACGGCTCTCCAGACATCCGGGAGAGGTGTCGAAACGCCTGGAAGAGGATGCTTACGCAAAGTCAAAATATGACGCCACCGAGGAACAGGATAATGTGATTATCAGACGTGTGGCGGAGCTGGCGGACCGGCATCAGGTGACGATGACAGAGGTCTCTCTGGCATGGCTTCTGACAAAAGTGGCGGCACCTGTGGTCGGCGCGACGAAGATGCATCATATCGAAGGTGCGGTAAAAGCGGTGGATCTTACACTTACAGAGGAAGAAATCACTTATCTTGAGGAGGCCTACGTGCCTCATAAGCTGGTCGGCGTAATGGTGGAGAACAAACGCTGACAGACAGAAATCTAAATGAATGTTCTGAAAAAGAAGTCTGAGAAATCAGGCTTCTTTTATCATTCATTTCCTGAATCTTTTCCCATACGATATAAGTATTTGTACGGCTGATAATCAAAAGTATAATAAATAGTGTAACAGAAAAAAGGAAAAAACCAGCTGGAATGAATTTACTGTGCCTGCAGAGAGGCAGCAGAAGAAGGAGAAGATGAGAATCAATGGATAAAAAGAAAAACAGAATACAGGCAGGCATATGTCTGGCCGCGCTCGTCCTGACCGCGTGTCTGGTTAACCGTTCTGCGGTTCCCTTTCAGAATTCTATGGATGTACAGCACTGTGCAGCATCAGCGGAAGTGAAAGAGAACAGATGCAGGGCAGAAGGTGTGGGAGCTGTAACAAATATTTCAAAAGCGGATACAGTAATAGGGAATATGAATTTGGCAGAAAATGATATGGATGCAGAAATGACAGATCTGACAATCGGAGAAAATGGTGTGGAGGATGTACAGGTTCTGCCCCAGGAGTACGTGATCGAGAATTTCCCGATTATTTATCAGATGCCGGAACTTCCTACCGGATGTGAGATCACGGCATTGACAATGGCTCTGAATTATTATGGATATGACGCGGATAAAGTCAGCATGGCGACAGAGTATCTGCCGACAGCTTCGGCGAATCTGCACTACGGTACGGACGGCAGACTGTACGGGAGTGATCTGAATGAATATTTTATAGGAGATCCGACCACAGATCTCGGATATATCTGTGGAACCGGTGCAATACAGACTGCGGCGGATCGTTATCTGACAGCGACCGGGGCGGATCTTCACGCGGAAGACAGAACCGGAGCGGAGCCGGATGAACTTTATGAACTGGTCAGCAATGACATACCGGTCGTTGTATGGGTGACGATTGGTATGGCGGACAGACAGTCCACGCAGGGCTGGTATACGGAAAATGGTGAGTATGTGGACTGGAGCAGGAATGACCACGGGGCCGTGCTGATCGGATACTCGGAGGATACGGTCATAATAGCAGATCCGATTTCCGGACAGATGGAGTACAGCAGGGCACAGTTTGAGAGCGTGTTTGCATCCAGGGGAAGTCAGTGCGTGATTCTTCTGTAGGGTGAAGATCCGTTGACAGATGTTCTCCTGCAACGTATACTTGTAAAATAACTTACAGAGAAATGCAGGAGAGATGATATGGATTTTAACAGGATATTCAGATCCCGGCGGCTGATCACGGATGGCGCCATGGGAACTTATTATAATGAAAAATATGGAAAGAACACGGGGATTCCGGAACTTGACAATCTGTCAGATCCGGATAAGATCCGGGCGATTCACAGAGAATACCTGGAGGCAGGCGCGGAAGTTTTAAGAACAAACAGCTTTTCTTCCAATGTGCAGACGCTGTGCCGGGGAGCGGACGGTCGGATATCTGAAAGCAGCCAGCTGCAGAAGGTATACGAGAATGTCCTGGCAGCATGCCGGATCGCCCGGGAGGCTGTGGAGGAAGCGCAGAAAGAGCAGAACGGGAGAAAAGAAAGTGAATCCCGTCAGATCTATATTGCGGGCGATATCGGACCTGTGCCGGATCAGGCCGGAGATGAGGCGCGTACGGAGTTTGTCATTGAGCAGTATAAGACCATGGCAAAGGCTCACCTCGATGCGGGACTGGACCTGATCTGGTTTGAGACATTTTCGGATTTTGAGCAGATTCTGCCGACGGCAGAGTGGATCCGGTCTGTCAGCAATGCGTTTATCATGGCGAGTTTCTCCGTAAATATGTATGGATATACGAAGACGGGAATCGGCATGCGTGAACTGATCGCAACAGCACGGGAAAGCGGGCTGATCGATGGAATCGGATTCAACTGCGGGATCGGCCCCTCCCATCTGGGCAGACTGCTGAAACGGCAGGATCTGGGAGATCTGATCGTGTTCGCAGCGCCCAATGCGGGGTATGCGGACCGGATCGAAAACCGGATGGTATACCGGGATAATTCCGGATATTTCTGTGAAGCGATGGAAGAGATCGCGGATCTGGGGGTAAATCTGATCGGAGGGTGCTGCGGGACAAGCCCGGCATATATCAGGAAGCTGGCAAAGGCCGTGGGAAACCGTCCTGTTTCGAAACGCCTGGAGGACCGGCCGGAGCAGAGAGCCGAGTCAGAGATCCGTTATGATAACAATCCATTTATTCGAAAGCTGTATTCAGGTGAAAAAGTGGTGATCGCGGAACTGGATCCGCCTTTTGACGGAAATGACAGAAAGATGATGGAAGCGGCAGCAGTTTTAAAAGATGCCGGTGTGGAGATGATCACATTTTCTGATTCACCGATGGGAAAGATGCGTGCCTCGGCGGCAATGTCAGCCATCAAGATCGGAAATCAGCTTCAGATTGATACCATGCCCCATCTGGCATGCAGGGACAGAAATGTGATCGGAACCGGATCGGAGATTCTGGGCGCATATATGAATGGAATTCGGAATTTCCTGATTGTAACAGGAGATCCGGTGCCGTCCGGAGACCGGAATCTTATCAAATCCGTCTATGACTATAATTCGGTTACACTGATGAATTACATACATCAGCTGAATCGGGAATACTTCCCGGAGGATCCCATCGCCTATGGCGGCGCGCTGAATTACGGACGGGCCAACATTGACGCGGAAATACGGAGGATGCGGAAAAAATGTGAGGCCGGGGCATCCTTTTTCCTGACTCAGCCGATTTATTCCGATGAAGATATTGAAAGAATCCGTTACATCAAGAGCCGGTTTGACACGAAGATCATGTGCGGGATCATGCCCCTTGTAAGTTACAGAAATGCCATGTTTATGAAAAATGAGATCACAGGGATTCATGTTCCGGATGAAGTGATTGCCCGGTATGACAAAGACATGAGCCGGGAGGAAGCGCAGGCAGTCGGTGTGAACATCGCGGCTGAAATCGCAGAAAAACTCAGAGATGTGGCGGATGGATATTATTTTATGGTGCCCTTTAACAGGGCAGCGATGATTGCCGAGATACTCCGGCGTCTCTGAGGCGAAAACCGGCGGATCCGGGCAGGGGTGAAAAGGCAGATTTACGAGCTTCATGTGGACTGTTTTTCTTCATTTTTTAAATTTATTGACGGATGTAAAAGAATTGGAGTATACTTGCATATAAGAGATTAAAAAGACGCATATAACAGCGGAATCAGGATCTGCGGATCCGGATTGAGAATGGAGGAAAATAAAATGGGTCTGTTCAGCAAATTATTTAAAAGCGAAGAAAACACAGCTGCCGGAAAAGTCAGTGTCAGCGAAGAAAAAGGATGTATCTATTCACCGGTAAATGGAAAGGCAGTGGCTCTGGAGACACTTGGAGACGGGATGTTCTCAGAGAAAATTCTCGGCGACGGAATCGCAGTTGCACCGTCTGAGGGAAATTTTTATGCGCCGGTCAGCGGTACGCTGGAGACGGTATTCCCTACCGGACATGCCTACGGTATTCAGTCGGAAGACGGGATTGAGATCCTGTTACATATCGGAATTGATACGGTGGCGCTGGACGGAAAAGGATTCCAGACACATGTAAAACAGGGGCAGCAGGTAAAAGCCGGAGATCTTCTGGGAACAGTTGATCTGGATGCGGTAAAAAAAGCCGGATATCGCGTAGAAACCATGATTATCGTGACAAGTGGAAACGAGATCGCAAACCGAATCGCTGCAGATACGGAAGTAAAAGCCGGAGAAAAAGTTTTTGAGGCGAAATAACACATGAACCGTAAGACGGCAGGGAGGTCCTGATGGGCTTCCCTGTTTTTATTCTCGGTCTGATAAGACAAAAGAAAATCAGTCTGATACAAGGAGATAGAAATGCACGATATCTGGAATCCCTGGCATGGCTGCAGAAAGTGCTCGGAGGGCTGCGAAAACTGTTATATGTATTTCCTGGACCGTATGAGGGATCAGGACGGAAGCCGGATATACAGGACGAAGAACGGATTCCGATATCCGCTTCAGAAGAACCGGGAGGGAAAGTATAAAGTAAAAAGCGGGGAGATGATCCGGGTCTGCATGACTTCAGATTTTTTCCTGGAGGAGGCGGACATCTGGAGGGACGAAGCATGGTCCGTTATGAGACAGCGGAAAGATGTGAAGTTCTTCCTGCTGACAAAGCGTCCGGAACGTGTGGCGTCCTGTCTGCCCTATGACTGGGGAGAGGGCTGGGATAATATTTTTTTCAATGTGACATGTGAGAATCAGAGACGCGCGGATGAGAGAATTCCGATCCTGTTTGAACTGCCATTTAAGCATAAGGGCATTATGACAGCGCCTCTGATCGGATCTGTGGATATTGAGAAATATCTCAGGGCAGGACAGATCGAACAGGTAATCTGCGGCGGGGAGAATTACGACGGTTCCCGGCCGTGCCGCTATGAGTGGGTAAAACTTCTGAGCGATCAGTGCCGGGCTTATGATATAACATTTGATTTTATTGAGACAGGTACCTTTTTTATAAAGAATGGCAGAACCTATCGTATTCCGAATAAGCGGACACAGTCACAACAGGCCTTTCGTTCCGGTCTGAGTTATCAGGGGAAAGAGATCCTTTTTCATCTTACGGATGAATGGGGATATGACATTCCCAGGGAAGATCTGTACGTTCCGCACTATCATCCGGTCACCTGCAGGGAGTGCGGAAGCCGGCTGACCTGTAACGGGTGTGCGGACTGTGGGAAGTGCGGGAGCACTTAGCAGCTATTTCATTCATTAACAGCCGATTTCAAAATGGGCGAAACCAGGGGGATTTCAGAACGTATTTCTGCGAAGATGGAGATGTGTACGGCTTCCGCTACAGGAAATAAGTGCAGCTAAAAGTTCCGGGTGCGGACTAAATGCAAAGACTGACGGCGGAGAACTCGCTTACGCTCAGACAACTCCGCCGCCAGCCTTAACGTCCGCACCCGAAACTTTAAGATGCACTGGATTTCCTTCCGAAGTCACCCTCCCACATCTCCATCTCCGCAGAAAAGGTATTGAAATGGGGCTGGTTTCTGAGCATGTCAAATGGGAAGTGAATGAATAAACAGCTGTAAGAAAGCAAGGCGCGGCCGGAAGATACTGCAGATTTCAGCATCTTTTGACCGAGCCACTACCGCTTTTCCAGTCTATTTTGTTGATTAACCGGAAGGTTTCTGGTGGAAACAACAGCCGCGATGTGCTTTTCCGATCGGATGCGTCAGTTCAAAAACAGGGGACTGCGTGAGCCATGCGTTGGAGCA
>CALWBC010000096.1 GCA_944375755.1 uncultured Mediterraneibacter sp.
CCTGAGTATTACGCCTGCTACCGGGAAGTATCCGGCAACCGCGCGGAGGTCACTCTTGTCCGTGATCGGATTGCAGAGTTGCACATCGATCCGATGTTCACGTCCCTTCTTGCTCTTGAGCGCCGGCTGGTGAAGAAGGACAGCATGATCCTCCACTGCGCTTATATGGAATATCAGGGCGAGGCCATTCTCTTCTCCGCTCCGTCGGAGACAGGCAAGACAACCCAGGCAAACCTGTGGGAGAAGTACCGGGGAAGTCGGACAGTCAACGGCGACCGTTCCCTTCTGGGGAAGATCGACGGCAGGTGGACAGCTCAGGGCTGGCCGGTATGCGGCACGTCAGAGGTGTGCAATAATGAAGCAATCCCGATAAAAGCTGTGGTCATGCTCAGCCAGGCAAAGGAGAACAGGGCAGAGAGACTGACTCCCGGACACGCGTTTCCTCTGCTGTACAGCCAGATCACGGTGAACAAATGGAATACTCCGGATCATATCCATATCATGGATATGATCGAGGATTTTCTTGGAAGCGTGCCGGTACTCCATCTCGGATG
The DNA here is from genome assembly GCA_944375755.1 of uncultured Mediterraneibacter sp. GTDB lineage: Bacteria > Bacillota > Clostridia > Lachnospirales > Lachnospiraceae > Mediterraneibacter. The sequence continues at coordinate 555 of CALWBC010000096.1, forward strand.
CACGATTTCCGAAGATGCGGTCATATGTCTGGAGAAGGCGCTTGAGAAAATGTGAACGCTTGACGCTTTCTGGTGTTGAAGGTATACTGTTTTGAGAGAAAAACTGTAAGAATTCTGTGCAGCGGCACCGTACAGACAGGAGTGATTTGATGGACGAAGAAAACCAGAACCAGAATAAAAATCCGGCCTTTGAATCTCTGGATATTCTCATCTCCAGGTGGAAGGACGGCACATTCGGAGAGATCATAGATGACTGGAAGTGGATCTTCTCTTACAGCCTCAGATATAAAGGGGCGATCGTTTTTTACCTGATCCTTGGTATTTTCAGTACTACCATGGGACTGGTCAGCAGCGTGGCGAGTAAATATATGATCGATATTATCACAGGCTTTGATACAAGCAGACTGTGGGTCATGATCGCGATCATGGTGGGAAGTACGGCGTTCAGCCTGGTGTTCAGCAGTATCATCAGCAGGGTGAGTACAAAGCTGAGCATCGATATTAATAACGATATTCAGGCGGATATTTTTGACAAGATCGTGGATGCGGACTGGCTGGCTTTAAACAAGTATTCAAATGGAGATATCCTGAACCGGTTTAACAGCGATATCGGCACGGTGAGCAATAATGCGATCAGTTGGCTCCCGTCGATCATCATTGCGGTCTACAATTTCATTGCGACTTTCTTCGTTATCCTGCATTATGACTGGATCATGGCAGTATTTGCTCTGGGCACCGCTCCGTTTATGCTGTTCATATCCCGCTTTACGATAAAGCGCCAGCGGGATTACAGCAAAAAAGTCCGGGAAATGAGCAGTGACCTCATGACATTTGAAGTAGAAGCTTTTTACAATTTTGATACGATCAAGTCTTTCGGAGTGGCGTCTCAGTACAGTAAGAAGATGCGCTGGTGGCAGGGAAAGTTTAAAGACATCAGCCTGATGTACAACCTGTTTACTATTAAGACGAATATATTTATGTCTGTAGTAGGAACGGTTGTTCAGCTTGCGGCATTCGGATACTGTCTGTTCCGCCTGTGGACGGGAGATATTACATATGGAACCATGACACTGTTTCTGCAGCAGAAGAGTAATCTTTCTTCTGCGTTCAGCAGTGTAGTCTCTATCATTCCGTCGTTCCTGAACAGCTCTGTGTCCGCGCACCGCATACGCGAGCTTGTGGAACTTCCTAAAGAAGTACATATTCCGGAGAGCAGCGAGATGGACAAGTATATAGCAAACGGTTTTGAAGTGCGGATGCAGGACGTTAACTTCTCTTACGTGAAGGGAACACGCGTGATCACGGATTCCGCATTTGAGGCGAATCCGGGAGAGATCGTTGCTCTTGTCGGTCCGTCCGGTGAAGGGAAGACCACGATGATCCGTCTGATCCTCGGGCTGGTGCGCCCGGAGAATGGAGAGGTGAAGTTGAAGGCGTCCAATGGACAGGAGATAGAGATGAACGCGGAGACGAGGCATCTGTTTGCATATGTCCCTCAGGGTAATACCATCCTGTCAGGTACTATCGCCGAGAACATGCGCATGGTGAAAGAGGACGCCACTGACGAGGAGATCATTGAGGCGCTGAAGGTGTCCTGCGCATGGGATTTTGTGGAAAAGCTTCCGGACACGATCAACAGCAGTGTGGGTGAACGGGGCAGAGGTCTTTCCGAAGGTCAGGCACAGAGGATTGCCATTGCCAGGGCGGTCCTGCGGAATTCTCCGATCCTTCTGCTTGACGAGGCAACGTCAGCTCTTGATGTGACGACAGAGCGCACGGTGCTGCGTAATATTATACAGCAGCATCCGAATAAAACCTGTATTGTGACAACACACAGGCCTAGTGTTCTGAATCTGTGCCAGAGAGTGTACCGCGTCATGGAGACGAAGGTGATGGAACTCAGCGAGGAGGAGTCCAGCCGGATGGCGATGGATTTCTGAGATCATGGCAAGGACAGACAATGTGGCAGAAATAACGGAATCACAGGCAGTGTAAGGGAGAGAAACTATGAATACGCGGGTGGTAGATACAAATGAATATGTGTCTGTTCTCCGGGGACTTGCCGAAGAGGGAAGGGTTGTCTCCATGTTGATCGCGGGGAGCAGTATGTCTCCTTTTCTCTGCCATAACCGGGATTATATTTACTTTACGAGACCGGACAGAGAGCTGCGGCGGGGAGATATGGTCTTCTATCAGCGTGATACAGGGCAGTATGTGATGCACCGTATCTATAAGAAGAAGCCGGACGGGTACTACATGGTGGGGGACGCCCAGACCCAGATCGAAGGGCCGCTGAGAAGGGAGCAGATCTTCGCCCGGATCGTTAAGGTGAAGAGAAAGGGCAGGATCCTGCAGCCGGGAGATTTCTGGTGGGAATTCTTCGAACATGTATGGATCCGGATCATACCGGTGAGAAAATTTGTCGAGAAGATTTATTCGGCAGTTACAGGAGGCAGGGGAAAATAGCACCCGGATTCCTGTGCAACAAAATAGTTGCGAAAAATCTGGTAATATGAAAGAGATTATTCCGAAATTCTGAAACTTGTGATATAATAGGTGACTGTAGTATTCAGGGGCGTTTTTTCTGCCCCTGAGAAACAGAATATTTGGTTTTATACATATATAAAGGGGATAACATGATTGATATACATACTCACATCCTTCCGGGAGTGGATGACGGGGCCGTGGATATCTATGACAGTATCGAAATGGCAGCTATGGCATACGAGAACGGAACAACTGTTATAGTGGCGACTCCGCACTGTAACATTCCGGGAGTGTATGCCAATTATTTTGGGAAAGATTATGCCCATGCTTTTCAGGAGACGAAGGAGGTCCTGAAAAGGGAAGTGCCCGGGGTGACACTTCTTGCGGGAATGGAGGTCTTTACAACGGAAGAACTTCCGAGACTTCTGACGGAAGGAAAGATTTTTCCGATTAACCGGACCAGATATGTTCTGATGGAGTTTGATTTTGGAGAGGATCCGGACTTTGCCGATGAGATTCTGCGGCAGGTGAAGGAAGTCAGAGCGATTCCACTGATCGCTCATGCAGAGCGGTATG
>CALWBC010000097.1 GCA_944375755.1 uncultured Mediterraneibacter sp.
AATGCAAATGAGGAGAACCTGATTACCGGAACACGTTACATGAATACGGAAGGTATGCTTCCCTTTGAAGATATGGTTGCCGATTACATACATGAAACGGACAATCATGTGCTGTACCGAGTAACTCCTGTGTTTGAGGGAAACAATCTGGTGGCATCCGGCGTGCAGATGGAGGCTGAGTCTGTGGAAGACAACGGAGAGGGAATATGTTTTAATGTGTATGTCTACAACATAGAGCCGGATATTACGATCAATTATGCCACGGGAGAAAACTGGGAGAGCACGGATGAAGAGAAGGCCGCGCAGGCTTCTGAATCGGGAGAAGAACAGACTTATATTATCAATGAGAATTCCCGCAAATTCCACGATCCGGACTGTTCCGGCGTGGCGGATATCAAGGAAAAGAATAAGAGGGAATATACCGGTACGAGAGAAGAACTGATTGAGGAAGGATATGAGCCCTGCGGCAGGTGCAACCCGTAGAAGAGAGAAGCAGAACAGCCGGCGGGGACTCCGGTCAGAAACCGGAATGAGATTCCGGGAAAAGCATGGCATTTTTCCGTCGGCAGATATCATCCCACTGACATCTGCCGCAGATGGAGGAACGAAGCCCCGGACGCAGGATGCGGTCAGCAGTCAGTCCGGAGAATGTGCCCCATGTCATATGCTGACCGGGATGAAGTTCGCAGAGTTCAAGTACCCGGTCATCGTAGAAATTAACAATTGATTCGGAAGCGCATATACCGTTCTGCAGATTCGGGCAGGCTTTGCAGATGATATCTTTTTCGCGGCAGACCTGGATGGGAGTGTCTTCTTTCAGAGTGTGCAGGACATCTCCCATGTGCGCGGTAAAACCGTCACTGTAGCCCTTCCCTTCGAAGAATGCAAGACACATGCCGTGGTGCGCCCGGATGGGAAGCGGCTTTTTCGGGGCGGAGATCATAACTGCACCACCTTTGCAAGGCGTCTGGTCAGAAGAAGAGCCATGGCTATTTTAACCGCATCAGGCAGAATGAAGGGGAATACACACCAGCCGAGAACTGTTATGATGCCGACGGTACCAGCGGAGGAAGCATAGACCGCCATGAACCATACAGTTCCGAAGATATAACATATAATCAGACCGAGCACCATGGAAAGAGCCAGTATAAAAGTGCTTCTGCCAAAGGCTTTTTCCATTCCCCACATCAGCAGTGCGGTAAAAAGAAATCCTACGATATATCCGCCGGTTGTGCCGAGAATAATTCCAGGACCTCCGGTAAAGCCGGAAAATACGGGGACTCCCACAAGCCCCAGAAGAATGTAGATGAAAACGGCAATCGTGCCCCGCCTGCCGCCCAGCAGTCCGACAGCAGCAAAGATGCCAAATGTCTGAAGAGTAACCGGTATGGTAAGTGGGATGGAAATCCAGGAACAGATCGCAATCAATACCACAAATATACTGATATAAACCAGATCATAAGTTTTACTGTTTCTGCGTGAAAGAGAATTCATGACAAAGTTTCCTCCTGCAATTTAATATAAAATGAAATTTGAGGAAATTTTAACATGGGAGATTTCAAATGTCAACCAAATTAAAAATATGGTTAACAATCAAGAGCTGACTTTTCCTGTACTTTTGTTTCATCTGCATCGATCCTGTCTGACAGTTCCCGCTCAGAAAATCAGGATTTATTCTTCTAATCCAAGTACTTTTCGCGTCAGTCGTCTGTCATCCTCAGACGCATTTCTATAGCTGGTAAGAAGCAGAACCTCATCTCTGGTAAGATAGATTTCGTCGTTGGTATCAGATTCAAGACCGATAAAATAAGGGCCGGAGTTTTCGTTGATTACTCCGGATTTCGTACAGGTCTGTGTGATCAGCTGTTCCAGCGAGACGTGATAGATATCGGCGATCCGAATCAGCATATCCAGATCGGGAATCCGTTTGCCGGTCTCATAGTTGGAGTAGGCCTGCCGTGAAATATTCAGTTTTCTGCCAAGCTGTGTCTGCGTATAATTGTGATCGTTGCGCAGCCGGCGCAGATTTGCCGCAAGCTGAATATTGGACACGGAAACACCTCCAATCATGGGAATTGCTGAATTTATAGATCATTATAACAATTTTTCCCATTATTACGGAGATGTGCAACAGAATGGGTAACAGAAGTGAAATAGCAACAAAACGTTGCTAAAACAGACACGGACAAAAATTCCGGCGGAATCCTGCATGGCGCAGAATGCCGCCGGGGTTTTACATCTGGCTCAGTGTGCTGTTATGATACAGAGAGGAACTGGTAACATCTTCTCCCAGCCATTCCGGTGCCTGATAATTAACGGCGCTCTCTTCATCCGGAAATTCGATTTCCGAGAGAACCAGGGGAGCCAGGTCGCCCTCGAAGATATCCAGTTCAATGTTCAGCCCGTTTTCTATAGGGATTACATAACGTTTTTTCGATATGATGCGTCCGTCCACTTTTTTCTTGAGATGTTCGTATGCTTCTTCCGTAAGGGGAAGATTATATTCTTCCCTGACCATAAGCCCTTTGGACTTATAGGTGAGAAACCAGCTGTCGTTGTCACGGCGGATGCGGACAACGGGAGCTGTGCACAGATAGCCCTGTTCAATCTGCCGGCATGGGTAATCTTCCGGGCGAAACGGGAGTCTGTCAGGATCCGTGAGAAATTTGCGCTCTATTTCCATTTGATTTGGTCCTCCTTTATCATTATTATAACTGAATTATAAAAGATTTCATAAATATGTTCCAGTAGAAAAGCAGACCATTGCATTTGTTTCTGCTGTCTGCTAAACTGAACAGGGAATAAAACGACGGCTTTTCCGGCATGTGCCGGTATAAAACTGCGCCAGTGGTTTTTGGCTTTAAAACAGAAGGGAATGACAATCATGAAAAAAGTATATGTATTTCTTGCGGATGGATTTGAAGAAATCGAAGGACTTACGGTTGTGGATGTCCTGCGCAGGGCAGGGATTCAGACGGAGATGGTATCTGTTATGGAAACAAAACAGATCAATGGATCTCATGGGATCAAAGTGGAGGCGGATCTCCTTTTTGACGAGGCGGAACCTGCAAGCGCGGATATGATCGTGCTTCCAGGTGGTATGCCGGGAACGCTGAATCTGAAGGCGCACAGTGGCCTGAAAGAAGTGATTCTTTCCTTTGATAAGGAGAAAAAATATATCGGAGCGATCTGCGCGGCACCAAGCATACTGGGAGAACTTGGTCTTTTAAATGGAAAGAAGGCATGTGCGTATCCGTCTTTTGAGGATCAGCTGGACGGTGCTCAGGTGCTCAGGGTTCCGGCGGTTGCGGACGGGCATATTATAACAGGAAGAGGAATGGGAGCTGCGATTCCCTTTGCGCTGAAACTGACGGAAGCACTTCTCGGAGCGGAGAAAGCCCGCGAGATCAGCGGATCTATAGTATTTGAGGGATAGTGACAGCTCTGACCGGCGGGGCATCATGCACATGTGTTTTTCCTTCCGGTCAGTTTCAGGGCGGCTGTTAGTAACAGTTCAGCCCGGCCATTCGGAAAACCGCACTGACGTGCTTATTGCGGCTGCGCCGCTGTTTTCCTCATATACGGGCGCTCAGCTCATGAAGTTGTCCGCTCGAAAAATCATGCGAGCATGATTTTTCTTCCAGACAACTCCATGGCTGAACTGTTACACAAAAAACGTAGAAAACACTGGAAATATGGAAATTCCTGTGCTATACTGTTTTAATGACTGCAAATGTTTATAACTTTGCGCATTCAAGGAGGAAGAAAATGAGTTTACAGGTAGAAAAATTAGAGCATAATATGGCGAAACTTACGATCGAAGTTTCAGCAGAAGATGTGGAGAAGGCTCTTCAGGCAGCATATCTGAAAGAGCGCAGCAAGATCAGCCTGCCGGGATTCCGTAAAGGAAAAGTTCCGCGTCAGATGATCGAAAAGATGTACGGACCGGAAGTGTTCTATGATGAAGCTGCAAATCATATGATATCAGAGGCGTATGGAAAGGCATACGATGAGTGTGAGCTTGAGATCGTATCCCAGCCGAAGGTTGAGATCACACAGCTTGAGAAGGGCAAACCGTTCATCTTCACAGCAGAGGTTGCAGTGAAGCCGGAAGTTACGCTTGGAGATTATAAGGGACTGAAAGTTGACAAGTATTCTACAAGAGTGACACAGAAAGAAGTTGACGAAGAGATCGAAAAAGAGCGCGAGCGCAATGCGAGAACAATCGATGTGACAGACCGTCCGGTTCAGGACAAGGATCAGGTTGTTCTTGATTTCGAAGGATTTGTAGACGGAGAGGCGTTCGAAGGCGGAAAGGGCGAGAAGTATCCGCTGACAATCGGCTCCGGTTCCTTTATTCCGGGATTCGAGGATCAGCTGATCGGCGCTGAGATCGGAAAAGAGAAAGAAGTAAATGTCACATTCCCGGAAGATTATCAGGCAAAAGACCTGGCTGGAAAAGAAGCTGTGTTCAAATGCACAGTGCATGAGATCAAGGCAAAAGAGCTTCCGGAACTGGATGATGAGTTTGTATCTGATGTTTCCGACAAGAGTGAGACAGTAGATGATTACAAAGCCGAAGTTAAGGCAAAAATCAAAGAGCGTAAGGAACGCGAAGGAAAACAGAAGAGAGAAGACCAGGCGGTTGAGCAGGCTGTAGCCAATGCGCAGATTGATATTCCGGAGCCGATGATCGATCTTCAGACAAGACAGATGGCGGACGATTTCGCGCGCCGCATCATGCAGCAGGGACTGACACTGGAGCAGTATTTCCAGTTCACAGGTCTCTCTGAAGAGAAGATGATGGAAGAGTTTAAACCGCAGGCAGAGAAACGAATCCGCACAAGACTTGTGCTGGAGGCGGTTGTAGCTGCGGAGAATATTGAAGTATCCGACGAGCGTCTTGACGAAGAACTGCAGAAGATGGCTGATTCTTACCAGATGGAAGTTGACAAGCTCAAAGAATTCATGGGTGAGAACGAGAGAAAACAGATGAAGGAAGACATTGCGGTTCAGGATGCAGTGACTCTTATTTCGGATGCGGCAGTAGAGGGCTGATTTTAGATTTTGGAAAGGTGTGCCGCAGGGCGCACCTTTTATAAAAGGAATTTGTTTACAGATTATTTTAGAAAGAGGGCATAATTATGAGTTTGGTACCTTATGTCATTGAGCAGACAAGCCGCGGAGAGCGTTCATACGACATTTATTCGAGACTTCTGAAGGAAAGAATCATTTTCCTCGGGGAGGAAGTAAATGACGTCTCCGCCAGCGTAATAGTCGCACAGCTTTTATTCCTTGAGGCAGACGACCCGGAGAAAGATATCCAGCTTTATATTAACAGCCCGGGCGGTTCTGTTACTGCAGGGCTTGCGATTTACGATACGATGCAGTATATCAAGTGCGACGTATCTACCGTATGCATTGGTATGGCAGCAAGTATGGGAGCATTTCTTCTTTCAGGCGGCGCGAAGGGAAAACGTTTCGCACTTGCGAATGCGGAGATTATGATCCATCAGCCGTCAGGCGGTGCTCAGGGACAGGCGACTGAGATTCAGATCGCTGCGGAGCATATCCTCCGGACAAAACAGAAATTAAATGAGATTCTTGCAGCGAATACGGGCAAGCCTCTCGAAACGATCAAAGCCGATACGGAGAGAGACAATTTCATGTCAGCCCAGGAGGCAAAAGAGTACGGCCTGATCGATGAAGTGATCACGAATCACTAATAGCGGTATGAGGTGAAAGATATGGCAGGGAGATCTATGGACGATATCGTTAGATGTTCGTTCTGCAACAAGACTCAGGCTCAGGTGAGGAAACTGATCGCAGGTCCGAACGGCACTTATATCTGTGACGAATGTATCGGAATCTGTTCTGAGATCATAGAGGAAGAGCTTGATTATGACGACAGAAGCGCGGTTGATGAAATCAATCTGCTTACCCCGGAGGAGCTCAAGGCGTTTCTGGACGATTATGTAATCGGACAGGATGAGGCGAAGAAAGTTCTCTCGGTGGCGGTTTACAATCATTATAAGAGAATACTGGCGGGTCAGGATCTCGGCGTGGAGCTGCAGAAGAGCAACATTCTGATGCTGGGACCGACCGGATGCGGAAAGACGCTTCTGGCGCAGACTCTTGCGAAGGTTCTGAATGTTCCTTTTGCAATTGCCGACGCGACGGCGCTGACCGAGGCAGGATATGTGGGAGAGGATGTGGAAAACATCCTGCTTAAGGTAATCCAGGCCGCGGATGGAGATATTGAGCGCGCGGAGCACGGGATTATCTATATCGATGAGATTGACAAGATTACAAGAAAATCCGAGAATCCGTCGATTACCCGTGACGTGTCAGGAGAGGGCGTTCAGCAGGCACTGCTGAAGATCATCGAGGGCACTGTGGCATCCGTACCGCCGCAGGGCGGACGGAAACATCCGCACCAGGAACTGATCCAGATCGATACAACAAATATCCTTTTCATCTGCGGAGGCGCATTTGAAGGAATTGACAAGATTATAGAGACCAGACTTGACAGAAAGTCAATCGGATTTAATGCTGAGATTGCGGAGAAACACGAGTACGACATGGACGTCCTGCTCCATGAAGTGCTGCCGCAGGATCTCGTGAAATACGGACTGATTCCGGAACTGGTGGGAAGACTGCCGGTTACGGTTTCGCTGGATCTGCTTGACAAGGAGGCGCTGATTCGGATCCTGACGGAGCCAAAGAGCGCGATTGTAAAACAGTATCAGAAACTTATGGAGCTGGACGGAGTGAAACTGGAGTTTGACCGGGATGCTCTTGTCGCCATTGCGGAGACGACCCTTGCGAGAAAAACAGGGGCGAGGGGGCTTCGTGCCATTATGGAAAAGATCATGATGGATACGATGTATACAGTCCCGTCAGACGAAACGATCAAAGAGTGCAGGATCACAAGAGATGTAGTGATGGGAACAGGCAGTCCGCTGTATCTGCGTGACGGAGAGGAGCGGCGGTCGTTTCTGACATCAGAGAGTGCATAAAGACGGCAGAGGAAGCCGTGGGCGGGTGCAATGGAATTATAGCCATGTGTACCCGCTTTTTGTCTTTATACAGTTGACTTAGGAGGAAAATGAATGGACAATGAGATAAAGAGCATGCCGATGGTCGCGCTTCGGGGAATGGTCATTATGCCGGAGATGGTTGTGCATTTTGACGTCAGCAGAGAGCGGTCTGTCGCGGCGATACAGGAGGCGATGGCAGAAGAACAGAAAATCTTTCTGACCGCTCAGAAATCCATCGATACGGAGAACCCCGGAATCGGGGATGTCTATGAGGTCGGAACCGTGGGGACGATCAAACAGATCATCCGGCTGCCGAAACATATCGTCCGTGTGCTTGTATCCGGAGAGACGAGAGGACGCCTGAAAGCGATCGAGTTCGAAGATCCGTATCTGCGCGCCAGTGTGGAAGTGCTTGATGAAACAGCGGTAACCATACCGGATGACCTGAACGGCGAAGCGATGGAACGGGGCCTTAAGGACATGTTTGTTGATTATGCGGCCAAGAACGGCAAGATGTCGAAAGAAGCGGTGGCGCAGCTTCTGGAGGTAAAAGGACTTCACAGGCTGGTGGATGAGATCGCCGCGAACATACCGCTCTATTATACGGATCAGCAGGAGATCTTAAACGAGACTGATTTCTGGAAACGTTATGAGAAGCTGGCCTTCAAGCTTGTCAATGAAGTACAGATTATGGATATCAAAGAGGAGATTCAGCGCAAGGTAAAAGAACGGGTGGACAAGCACCAGAGAGAGTATATTTTGAGAGAGCAGCTGAAGCTGATCCGGGAGGAGCTGGGCGAAGAGTCCACCATATCAGACGCGGAAGAGTTCGAGAACTCGCTGAAAAAACTGAAAGCTTCGAAAGAAGTA
>CALWBC010000098.1 GCA_944375755.1 uncultured Mediterraneibacter sp.
GGCATTTACCGCCGTCTTTGCCACCAGTTTTTCCAGACTCTCGCGGCTGATTCTGTAAGCGGACGCCACTGCTTCGATATAGTTATTCCGCTCCAGCTCGTCCTCAAACACCAGGAGTCTTCCCGCCACTTCCCGGAAGAAATCAGTCTTTCCCTCCGGCGATGCCATGTCGTAATTTTTCTCCAGCATCTCCAGCGTGAACATAAAACCGTTGCGCGCTTTTTCGATCCGCTTCTCGTACTCTTCCGCGCCCAGATTCTTAATGAATTCATCGGGGTCCTTATAAGGATCCATCCGCACAACCTTTGCCGATATGCCGGCTTCCCTCAGGATCGGGACCGCTCGAAGCGCCGCCCTTGTTCCCGCCTCATCACTGTCATACGTCAGATAGACCTCTTTCACATAGCGCTTAATCAGAGAAGCATGTCCGGAAGTAAGAGCCGTTCCCAGGGAAGCCACCGCATTGGTAAATCCTGCCTGATGCAGGGAAATGACATCCATGTATCCCTCACAGAGAAGAAAATACGGTTTCCTCGATGTCCGCGCCCGGTTCAGTCCGTACAGATTCCGGCTCTTGTCGAACACCGGCGTTTCGGGAGAATTCAGGTATTTGGGTTTGGCATCTCCCATCACTCTGCCGCCGAAACCGATCACACGGCTGTTTACGTCCATGATCGGAAAGATGACACGGTTCCAGAACTTGTCATACACGCCCTGCCGTTCATCCGTATTGATCAGTCCCGCCTGACGGATCAGATCTTCAGTGAAACCCTTTTCTCTGAGGTATTTATACAGGTCATCACTGAACTTATTGGAATATCCCAGGCCGAACGCCTTGATGGTCTCATCAGACAGTCCTCTGTTTTTCAGATATGTATACGCCTGCGCTCCCCTGGCGGATTTGAGCTGTACATAGTAGTACTTTGCCGCTTCCTTGTTTACCTCGAGAATCGCTGTCCTTAAGTCTGCTTTTTCTTTTGCCTCTTTCGAGTATTCCATCTCCGGAAGTTCGATTCCCGCCCGGTCTGCCAGATACTTCACCGCCTCCACGAAAGTAAAGTTCTCATATTCCATCAGGAATGTGAAAACATTTCCTCCTGCTCCGCATCCGAAGCAGTAGTACATCTGCTTCTGCCGGCTTACGGAGAAGGACGGCGACTTCTCATTGTGAAACGGGCACAGCCCGAAGTAGGAACTGCCCTTTTTCTGCAGCCTCACATAACCGGAAATCACATCTACTATATCATTTCTTGTCCTTATTTCTTCTATCAGTTCCTCAGGATAGTACATGTTCCGCCTCCATAAAAGAATACCCTATATTATATATTCGACAAAAGATTTTTCTTTCCTTTATTTTTTTAAATTTTCCATTGTTCCGGAACAAAATAATCCTGAAATTTCTTAACCGCATAGGAATCTGTCATCCCTGCAATATGATCGCAGACAACCTGTTCCCGGGCGGTATCCGTATATTCAAGAGCATCTCTGAACTGCTGAGGAAGCGCTTCCGGATGCCTCATATAATAGTCAAAAAGCTGTCCGATCATATGGACTGCCTTGTCCTCTTCCCCTTTTGCCTTCGGATTCAGATAGACATTTTCAAACATAAATTTCCGCAGATCCGCCATCGCCTCCTCCACTTCCCGCGACATACAGATCTGCGGCCGGTCCATACTGTTCGTAATCACATCGTGAACCAGCCTGTTCAGCCGTGCCTTGCACGAATTCCCCAGTGTTTTCCGTATTTCTGCCGGAATATCTTCCTCCGTAAGAATTCCTGCCCGGATAGCATCGTCCATGTCATGATTGATATAGGCAAGCTTATCCGAAAGCCGGAGCACCTGTCCTTCCAGAGTATGGGGATTCCCTGCGGTCTGATGATTCAGGATACCGTCTCTCACCTCCCAGGTCAGATTCAGACCTTTTCCTCCTTTTTCAATACAGTCCACAACACGCAGACTCTGTCTGTTATGGGAAAAATGATAGACCGTATTAAGAGCGCGCTCCCCCGCATGACCAAAAGGCGTATGTCCCAGGTCATGTCCCAGCGCGATTGCCTCCACCAGATCCTCATTCAGGCGAAGTGCCTTTGCGATTGTTCTTGCATTCTGGGATACTTCAAGAGTATGTGTCAGACGTGTTCTGTAATGATCCCCCTTCGGGAGAAGAAAAACCTGTGTTTTCTGTTTCAGACGGCGGAATGCCTTGCAGTGCAGAATCCGATCCCGGTCTCTTTGAAAGACCGGGCGGATATCACACTGCGCCTCCGGGCGCATTCTGCCTTTTGATTTTCTGCTAAGCGCCGCATAGGGACTCAGATACTGACTCTCTCTCTCCTCAAGCTGCTCTCTGATTGTCATATTACTCTTTCTCCTTCAGCCGTTCCTCGATTGCGTCAACAACAGTTCTGAGCACCTTCACACGTGCATAGTATTTATCATTTCCTTCTACTACAACCCATGGAGCATAATCCGTGGAGGTGCGCATCAGCATTTCATTTACCGCATCTTCGTACTGATCCCATTTCTCACGGTTTCTCCAGTCCTCATCCGTGATCTTCCACTGTTTCTCCGGATTTTCCTGGCGCCCTTTGAACCGCCTCTCCTGCTCATCCTTGTCAATATGCATCCAGAATTTGATCACAATGGCTCCCGCGTCATAGAGATCCCGCTCCATATCGTTGATCTCCTTGTACGCCCGTTTCCACTCCTCTGTGGTACAGAATCCCTCGATCCGCTCTACCATCACGCGTCCGTACCATGTGCGGTCGAAGATCGCCACGTGTCCGTCTTTTGGCATGGCGCGCCAGAATCTCCACAGGTAATGATGCACTTTCTCAATATCATTGGGCGATGCGGTCGGATTCACCACATATCCCCTGGGATCCATCTTTGCTGTCAGGCGCTTGATCGCTCCGCCTTTTCCTCCGGCATCCCATCCCTCGAATCCAAGAACAACAGGAATTCTGCGGCGGTACAGTTCTCCGTGGAGTTTCTCCAGCTTTTTCTGAAGTTTCTCCAGTTTTTCCTTATATTCCTCTCTGGTATAGGAAAGAGAGAGATCTGCCTTTGAGAGAATCGATACCTGCAGCTGCTTCATGTCATTGTCAGCCTCACGGGCAATCTCCTCAAACAGATCGGTCCTGCCGGCATCTTCGCCTTCCGTCTCCTTCGCCGCAGCCGCCTCTGCCTTCAGCCTCTCTTTCTCCTCATTTTCCTTTTTCACCAGTTCTACCTGATCTGCCATCGCCTTTATAACCGTGGTATAGATCTTCAACGTGGCGAATCTGCGGTCCATGGCCTCAATAATCGTCCATGGCGCGTAATCCGTATCCGTATTAAAGAGCATGTCCTCCATCATGCCGGCATACTCATCG